>NZ_JBFRJZ010000029.1:0-68285 GCF_041469125.1 Vibrio sp. 10N.286.51.E5
GCCTCCTCCTACTCGATTGCCGTCTGAAAGTAATCAATAGAGAAAACAGACAACAAAAAAGGCGAGTGACTTAATCGTCATTCGCCTTTTTAACAATCTGCTTAAGAGCATTGAGCTCTCATGAGCTTATTGGTTTTTAGTACTCTAGATCTTCACTGCCACCCGCAGCTGTAAACCATGCCGTTAGGTGTGTTTTAAGATCTTTCAATTCGTCAGGGCCAATCAATGCAAGGCCAAGATCTTCAGCTCGTGTGATGTCGTTATGGCGAAGAGGGCGGAAGCTCACTAACATTGCACGTGCTTGTAGGCCACCTAGCAGGTCTCTAAGCGATTCCAGTTTGTACAAGGTGTCATCACCATCATCACGCATGCCTTTGGTCTTACATTCGATGATGTGCAGCTTATTGTTCACCACAGAGGCAACATCAAGCTCGTTACGAACCTCACGTTCACCCAGTTGACGGTATACCTGAACATTCAAAGAACGGTCTTGAATGGTCGGCATGTCATCTTGGATCTGCTTAACTGTGCTGTGAACCAATGTTTCAAGCCATTCACCGTTTGAGAAGCGGCGCGCGTCTTCGTTGGCAAAGGTCAAAATACCATTGTCGTATGTCGCAATTTTAGCTTCAACCAAATCGCTCAGCAGCATGTTGAGCTCGCGATAGCCTTGTTGCTTCTCAGATAGGCCTACATCAAGTTTTTGTTCTTTACGGCAGGTCGTTGCTAGGTAGTTCAATGTCGCAAGGCCAGGGCCTAGTTCGAGTGCGTTACTTGCCCAACGTTCACCCAGTTCATAAAGTTTCTGATCCAGTTGCGGAGACAGCTGAACATCGCTGAATTCACCGCGAGCACCGAACACAGTTAGGTAGTCGTCGATAGTGATGCGGTCTTGAACTTGTGCGTCTTCTTTACCATTAGGGTACAACCAGCAAAGCTTGTCGCTATTTGGTTCAACCACGAAGATTGGCCAGTGGTAAGTACGGAATACTTCGTACACAGAAAGTAGGCGGTGACGGAGGCCACAACTTGCGTTGAGCTTCACTTCTTGACCGCGTGCTTTGAGGTCTTCGGCAAGGGTTTGGATAGATTCTTTAATGACAGATGTATTTACGATGGTCGGAATTTCGAAAAACTCACTCGTAATGTCGCGCTTGTGCAAAACGCTGTCTAAACGTTTGTACATACTGACTTGATTTTTGTCACCGATAAACACGATGTGAGTGCTGACCGTCCGGTTATCAAGTAATGGGGTGAGCAAGCGAATGGGGTCTTGATCGATAATGCCAACATGAACAGCCATATAAATTCCTTAATAGCGGCTCGCTCATAAAGGTGAAAGAAAAAACGGGAAGCAGCAAGCCTTAATAATCATATAATGACAAAGCTCATAAAAAACAAGGGCAACCCTTGATAAAAGTTGCCCTAGCTCAATTAGTCACCACTATTGGGTAAGAAGTCTCAACAATCTCACTAAATATCTATCGATTCTTCATTTATCTATAGTTTGAATTGATGTACTAAATCACCTTGCTGATTCGCCAAAATTGTTAGGTTTTGGCTTGCCTCCGCAATTGAAGACATCGCTTGGTAACTCTTATCTGCGATGTGGTTGATGTCTTCGATGTTGCGTGCAATATCACCAGACGTTTCACTCTGCTCAGCGGCTGCTTGAGAGATGTGTGTACTCATGTGGCTGATCTCTAGAATCAAGGCTTGGATCTCTTCCATCGCACTGTTTGCACTTGAAGCTTGTTGAACCGACATGTCCATATCGCTCATACAGCTTTCAATTACGTTACTTGCAGTTTTCGAGCTTGATTGCAGATTGCTGATCATAGTCTCGATTTCAGAGGTTGATTGAGTGGTCTTCTGTGCTAGCACTCGTACTTCATCGGCAACGACTGCAAAACCACGACCTTGTTCACCTGCACGCGCTGCTTCGATTGCCGCATTAAGTGCAAGTAGGTTGGTCTGTTCAGCAATACCACGAATAACGTCAAGGATTGAACCAATCTGGCTACTCATCTGTTGTAGCTCGCCTACAGCGCCCACTGATTCAGTAAGGCGAACTTCAAGCTGATTAATGGTGCTGATGTTGGTGTTCATGATCTGACGACCAGACTCAGAAGCCGATTCTACTTGTTGAACCATGGTGAGTGAGCTTTGCGCGCTGTTCGCCACTTCTTGTACAGAATGAGACATCTCTGTCATTGCGGTCGCAACAGTCGCGGTTTGCTCACGTTGGCTGTTCAATTGAGCCTGCGTTTCAGATGACGTCTTCTGGTTGACGCTTGCAGTCTTAGTTAAGTCATCTGAAGCATCATTCAACTTCACAAGGATATTGTGCAGGTTGTCAGCCAAGGTGTTGATGTGACGGCTCACGCGGCTGAATTCGTTGTCGTAGCGAATATCGATACGCTGAGTCATATCACCTTCAGTTAGACCTTCTAATGTACCGAGGATGCGAGTTAATGGCTCTCGTACGCTGTGTGCAATGTGGTAACCAATCGCAGCAGCGAACACAGTCACAACAATGCCAATGGCAATCGCGTTGAATAGGCCTTTGTCGTAGATGCTGCTTGCGTCAGCGAGTGATGAGTTAAGTTGCTCTTCAGCGGTCACGTTGAATGAGTCCAAAACAGCCATCGCTTGGTCAACTTCTAGAGCTAGGTTAGCGATGTTCACGTACAACGCTTGTTTGGCTTGTAGGTAGTTGTTGTGTTTGTCTAGTACGCCACCTTTCTGACCAACGTCTTTGGTGAACTTCTGAACCGACTCATCGAAGACATTTTTAAGTGCCGGTAGTTGTGTTGATAGACCTCGATAAGCGTAGTTAAGATGAGTAACGGCCTTTTTGTTTTGGTTAAGGGCTTTTTGAACGAAGGCAACATCAGAGCTAGCAAGTGCATCAGAGGTAATAACTTCTGCGTCTTGCAGTTTGATGAAGTAGCTCTTTGCCATCACTTTTACAGAGATGCTTTTTTGGTCGGCAACGTACTCTTTCATACCAACGGTTAATTCTGAATGTAAGCGTTGGAAGTCACGAGACGCTTTTTGTACTTGTTCTTGTGCTTCGAACATCGCGACGTAGTTGTTCATCGCTTCGTCAGCTTCGGCGAAGTAGCGTTCTTCCATTGCTCTTAATTGCGCGATACGTTCAACAAGTGAAGCATTGTTTTGGCTTGCCGCTTCTAAACTACCGAGAACTTCTGAAAACGAGTTTTGTGATGCAGCAAATTCTGTACGCATTGCAGACATGCGTTCAGCGTTTTGTGTGGTTAAGAAATCTTTGAATGACTTATCAGCAGAAAGCAATTGAACACTCGTTTGATTTGAAAGCGCGACAAGTGGTAATGAGGTTTCTGAGACACTCTCAAAATTGCTGTGTATCTGATTCATGCTGTTCATCATGATGGTTATCGTGACTGCGAACATGATGATGATCAGTGCGAAACCAGCGTACATACGCTTGATCACAGATCCCTTCATGGCTTTCTCCCTAAATAAAAATGCAGACCTAATGTCAGGTCAAAGTAAAACTAACAAAATTATCAGCATTCTATTGAGCTCGGCTTACGCATTTTATGACGCACACGTCAAAAATAGCGCTCAGTTATAACCAACATGCCATTCTTGAGAGCTAAGGCTCGTTTTTTTTGATTTGAACGGTGTTTTTTATTATGCTTTAAAGCAGATTTATTGTGGTTTGATGCGGCATAGCGCATACTCAAAGCATTAAAAAATAAATGTTTTATCGGAGAGAAACATGGCTGAAGAAACCATTTTTACTAAGATCATCAACAAAGAAATCCCAGCAGATCTACTATACCAAGACGATTTAGTAACCGCATTTCGCGATATTAACCCTCGCGCGCCAAGCCATATCCTAATCATCCCAAACAAGCTGATTCCGACAACTAACGATGTTGAAGTCCAAGATGAAGCGATGATGGGGCGCATGTTTACTGTTGCTCGCAAGTTAGCAAAAGAAGAGGGCATTGCAGAAGATGGCTATCGTCTTATCGTGAACTGTAACTCTCACGGTGGCCAAGAGGTTTATCATATTCACATGCACTTGGTTGGCGGCCGTCCACTTGGCCCCCTATTAATGAGCTAATAAAAAGTTAATGAGCTAATGAAAAGCTAACGAGTTAATGAAAGCTAATGAGCTAGTTTAAACGCGCTCATTAGTGGGTTAACACAAGTAGTTAGTTGGAAAATTTGTAGTTTGTATGCCAACTTTAAGTTCTATCTGTTGTCTGAACGTCGGCATCGCCTAGGCAGAGGCTAAATCAGTAGGGTTTCAACTGGCTTGAGATCCTTTTTACAACGCGTTTCGTTTTGATAATGAGACCATTAAAGGTCAGCAGACCCTAATAAAGTTGGCATTTTAAACATGCACGGAGACGATAAGTGAAGCAACAGTTTAGATTCGCTTCCATTGCCCTGTTATCGGCGTTGACCGTAGGTTGTGCGAGTATGTCTGCAGGAAGCCTGTTCAGTCATTACAGCGCACAAAACAAAGCGATCTACCAAGCCGTTAAATCTGGAGATTATTCAGAGGCTCAGCAAGAGCTACCAGATTACGCGGCAGGCGACATCCTTGATAACTTTGAAAGAGGCAGAATTAATCTGCTGGATCAAAAATACCCTGAGAGTAAGGCTTCGTTTGAAGTGGCTGATCAGGCGGTTACTGAGCAGCAACGCAAAGCCGTGATCTCAATCTCAGACAGTGCAACCAGTGTGGGTGCGTTGGCTGTGAATGACAATATTACCGAGTATGTGCCAGCCGATTACGAGTTGGGCTTTCTTCATCTGTATCTCGGTTTAAATTACCTCAAGAAAAACGATTTAGAAGGTGCGGTGATCGAAATGCGTCGCGCCAACCAAGTTCAAGAACAAGCGAAGAAGCAACGCGAGGCTGAGTTAGACAAAGCAGCCAGCGATGCGAAGAAGCAAGGCTTGTCTGCCAATGTGGGTAGCATCCTTGCCAATTACCCTGATGCGGGTAAGAAACTGCAGTCAGTACAGAATGCGTATCTGATGTTCTTGTCTGGTCTGCTTTATGAAGCGTCAAATGATTTAAACAGCGCCTACGTTGACTATCGTCGTGCTTTGGCTGTGATGCCAGATAACCAAGAAATCATCGATAGAACCATGACAACAGCCGCTCGTTTAGGGATGCGACAAGATTTAGCAACATTAGAAAAACGCTATAAGCAATCTTCTAAACTTAGTGCAGGTGAAGGGCGAGTGATTGTTCTTCAAGAGCAGAGCGCTGTGCAAGCTATGGACAGTTGGCGACTGGATTTGCCTGTTTATGACAGTCGCGATCAGGGGGCAATATACTCTCTTGCGCTGCCATATTACCCAAGTCAAAACGTAGAGCGTTTTTCTGCCTTGCGAATCAGCGGACAGCCGCTACAAGAACATTTGATCACTGATGTAAACGCGATGGCGCAGAACGATCTATCGGAACGTATGACAAGCATTGTTATTCGCCAAGCGCTACGTGTAGTCGCGAAAGATCGCATTCGAAAAGAAGCAACCAAAGGCGATGATGTCGGTAATATTCTGTTCAACGTGTGGAACACACTGACAGAGCAACCAGACACTCGCAGTTGGCAATCATTACCTGCAGAGATTAAGAGCAGTACGTTTGTAGCAAATAGCGGTCAATATACGTTGGAAGCGGGCGCTAAAACGTACGACTTTGATATTCGAGAAGGGCAGACCACTTTGGTGTGGATTTCTCGACAAGGAAACAATGCAACAATGTGGCATAAACAGCTAGGGAGGCTGTAATGAAAAAGTGGTTAGTGAGCTTAGCAGCGGTTATGGCTCTGGCTGGTTGTGCTGATAATACAGCTGGCGTAAGGGTCGATAGTCTGACTCAGAACGTTTTCTTTGGTGACAAGGTATTGGGCAGCCGTTTACAGGTTGAAGATATTCGCACCGATCTGGTCGACGGTCATACGCGAGGAATCGTTCGTTTAAACAGTAACTATAAAGGCGATCAACATATTCTTTATCGTTTTTACTGGTACGACGATGCCGGGCTTGAGGTCAACCTTAAACAAGGTCCTTGGAAGCAAGCGATTGTTCGTGGTTTTGAAAGTATTTCGTTGTCGGAAGTGTCGGTAAACCCGAAAGCGACTCAGTTCAGAGTCCAGTTCCGAGAGCAGTAAGTTAGATTAAACGGGTCTCATGATTCGTAAATACAAGAATTTAAGAGTGTGGGTAACCCCGCTCAGTGATAAGTTGAGGAAACAAAATGAAAAAGAGTGTCATTGCGCTACTAGGTTTAGCGGTTATTTTAGGCGGTTGTTCAAACAAGGTAAGCTACGGTGATGCACAAGCAGTAGAAACCACGACAATCGATTTCGGTTCAACTGACCTTCAAACGATTGCGGGTGAAATGGTCGATAGCATGATGGCGTCTGGTTCTGTGTCTTACATTACTCGTGAACAGCGTCCAATCGTGTTTGTAGAGCGAATCAAGAACAAAACAAGTGAGCACATCGATACTGAGTCAATCACTGACACTATCAGTACTAAGATGCTGAACTCTGGTAAGTTCCGTTTCGTTGATATGGACCGTGTAGAGTCTGTTCGTGACCAACTGAACTTCCAAAACAACGATGAGCTTGTAAACCAAAGCTCAGCAATTCAATTCGGTAAAATGGTTGGTGCTCAGTACATGCTGTACGGCAACCTATCAAGCATCGTTAAGAAAGCGGGTAGCGACGAAGACGTATACTACAAAATGACGATGCGTCTAATGGATCTTGAGTCTGGCTTGATTGAGTGGGCTGACGAGACTGAAATCCGTAAGCAACAATCTAAGAGCCTACTAGGCCTTTAATTTCGCTTACTTGCCAACTATGCGCAGCCGGATTTGACAATGTCTAGTATTGGCGGCGCTTAATCTTGACAGCGTATAGCTTGGTCACACGCCAATGCAGTGCATGATGTGCTGTTTATGAAGAGACACTGGCTTTTGGTCAGTGTCTTTTTTGTAGGGAATGAAGACGTTTATAGGGCAGTTAAGACGTTTATAGGGAGTAAATATGGCAATTTTTTCTTGGTCTGAGGCTAAGCTTCTTGATACCAGTTTGAGTTCGCTTGACGGTTACTTTTCTGAGCCTCCAGTTAGAGCACAGACATTAACAGGCGGTTTGACCAATCGATGTTGGAAGTTGGTCGATGCCGATGGTACTGCGTATGTTTGGCGGCCAACCACACCTATCACCAAAGCGTTCTTCATTTCTCGCCATGAAGAGTACCAAGTGCTGTCTGCCATTGAGCGACTCGGTATCGGGCCAAGCCCAATGGTAGTGAATGAGCAGGGGTTACTGGTTGAGTGGATTGCGGGTGAGACACTTTACGAAGATCTAGAACTCGATGACCTGTTGAAAACGCTGACCTCTGTTCATCTGGTTAATACTGCGCGATTACCACTGCAACCATTCAGTTTCACGGCGCGAGTCGACCATTACTGGCTGCAGCTTGATGCGATTCATAAGACCGAAGCCTGCACTAAGATTTATCAAGAGTGGCGCGTGGCTCCGAGTATTACCAATGTTGACCTGTCTTTGTGCCATTTTGACTTAGGTGGTTATAACCTAGTGAGAAACAGTGACTGCATTAAGATTATTGATTGGGAATACGCTGCGCTCGCAGACCCTAGGCTCGATTTGACATTAACCATTGCGGTTGCTGGCGCGCCAGTCACAGAAGCGGTTGAGAAGTACTGTCAGCTGCGAGGAATCCATGATGTTCAGCCTTGGCTTGATGGTGTAGAAGCATGGTTACCAAGAAGCCAGATGATGGCGATGCTATGGTATTTACTTGCTCATCAGCTTTGGGGCGATGAAAGTTATCTGCGTGAAGCGGAGGCTCTGAGTCACACTTTATGTAGCTAGGATCACGTTTAGGAAGTGAAAAATATAATTTCTCAGCTGTTACCTTTAAAACCTTGTTTTTCGTGTTAGATTGATCAAAACGTACCAATATTCAACGGGGGAGGTACAATGATTATCTATCTACATGGCTTCGACTCAACAAGCCCGGGCAATCACGAAAAAATACTGCAGTTGCAATTCATTGATGATGACGTTCGTTTCATCAACTACAGTACTTTGCATCCAAAACACGATATGCAGCATCTGCTAAAAGAAGTGCATAAGGTGATAGAGCAATCCGATGATCCGCATCCCATTATTTGTGGTGTAGGTTTAGGTGGTTTTTGGTCTGAGCGTATTGGTTTCTTATGTGGGATTAAGCAGGTGGTGTTCAACCCTAATCTGCACCCTGAGAACAACATGGTAGGTCGAATTGACCGTCCAGAAGAGTACGAAGACATCGCAACTAAATGTGTTGCTCAGTACCGTATGAAAAACAAAGGACGCTGTTTAGTGGTGCTTTCTCGTGAAGATGAAATTCACGACAATACCAAAACAGCTGCCGCGCTAGAAGATTACTACGATGTAATCTGGGATGAGAAAGAGAGTCATAAATTCAAAAAGATCTCTCAACATCTTCAAGCAATGAAAGCGTTCAAAAACGCTTAATCAATCCAGATGTTTTATAAAAGCAGTGCTCAATGAGTGCTGCTTTTTCACATCTGAATCTTAGAGATTGGTATTGATAAAGTAGTTGTATATGTTTTATCGGTCGGTTTGTGCATTTATAGATCAGTTTGCTCAAACGTTAACTAATTAGTCGCGAATCCTCATTGAGGGTAAGGATTTTTTTGTTGCGGTCATCTTTTTGCTATATATAATGTTCCCAAGCAAAATATTTTGACAAATATCAAAAAAAATTGAGAGCGAGTGAAAAAACTTGCCCATAATTTGTGTTCTGCCTCTCAGGTAGTCACCTTTTATATCCACGTGAGCAAAGCAACAAACCATTATTTGTTGTTTGTAACCCCTCTAACTACTCGGTGAGCTGTCGTTATTCTTTTTCGCGGTAACCCAATTTGTAACAGCCTTCGCATTCAAGGCCGAGTAGATACATAGAATTTATCGGTTGGAGTAATCGAGCCGAACCCCATTTATTCATTTTGTAGAGGATTGTCATTGTGACAAAAATTATCGTAGTAGGCGGCGGTGCTGGTGGTTTAGAACTAGCCACTAAGCTAGGCCGCACTTTAGGTCGTAAGAAACGTGCCCAGATTACTCTGGTAGACCGTAAAGCAAGCCACCTATGGAAACCATTACTTCATGAAGTAGCAACGGGCTCACTGGATGAAGGTGTTGATGCATTAAGCTACCGTGCGCACGCAAAAAACCATTACTTCGATTTCCAAATGGGCAGCCTGAACGACATCGATCGTGAGCGTAAAGTGATTGCACTAAGCGAGCTTACAGACGAGCACGGTGAACTGCTGATGCCAAGCCGTGAACTTGAATACGATATTCTAGTGATGGCGCTAGGCTCAACGTCAAACGACTTCAACACTCCAGGCGTTCGTGACAACTGTATTTTCCTTGATAGCCCAGAGCAAGCACACCGTTTCCGTACAGAAATGAACAATCAGTTCTTAAAGCTTCACGCTAAGAACGGTCAAGGCACGGTAGACATCGCGATTGTTGGTGCTGGTGCAACTGGTGTAGAGCTTTCTGCAGAGCTACACAACGCCGTTAAAGAACTTCGTACTTACGGCTTCGGCGACCTAGATTCAAGCAAGCTGAACGTAAACCTAGTTGAAGCGGGTGAGCGTATTCTTCCAGCTCTACCTCCTCGTATTTCAAGTGCAGCACACTCTGAGCTAACCAAGCTTGGTGTGAACGTTCGTACGAATACGATGGTGACTCAGGCGGATTCTGACGGCCTAACAACCAAAGATGGTGACAAGATCCCAGCTCAAATCATGGTATGGGCAGCAGGTATCAAAGCACCAGATTTCATGAAAGATATCGGTGGTCTTGAAACCAACCGTATCAACCAGTTGGTTGTGAAGAACACGCTGCAAACAACACTGGATGACAACATCTTTGCAATCGGTGACTTGGCGCAATGTACACAAGCAGACGGTTCATTCGTTCCGCCACGTGCACAAGCGGCTCACCAAATGGCAAGCTGTGCATTCAGCAACATCATTGCTAAGTTGAACGGTCGTGACCTGAAAGACTACATCTACAAAGACAAAGGCTCGCTAGTTTCACTTAGCCGTTTCTCTACGGTAGGTAGTTTGATGGGTAACCTGACGAAAGGCTCGATGATGGTCGAAGGTCGTATTGCTCGTGTGGTTTACATCTCTTTGTACCGCATGCACCAGATGGCGCTTCACGGCTTAATCAAAACATCACTGATGATGCTGGTTGGTCGTATTAACCGTGTACTTCGTCCAAACCTAAAGCTTCACTAATCAGGTAAGCCTTCTCAGAGCATTACGCTGATAATAAAAAAGAGCTCTTCGGAGCTCTTTTTTGATCGTGTCGATTATGGATTATCGCAGGTGTTGAACTCATTTCTGCTGTTAAGACGTTGGAGGTAGCACAGAATAAACCACGCCATCTTTCGGCTTACCGTTAAACAGAAATCGATTCTGGGCAATGGTTTCTCGCTCAGCGCCACACTTCTCGATCAACTTTTGGCTGGGTAGGTTCTCGGTATCGCAGACAATTTCCAAACGCGTTAACTTGAGTTGCGCGAAACAAAATTCAAATAGGGCGAACATCGCTTCTTTGGCGATCCCTCTCCTTTGAAAGTCATCACCGACCCAATAACCTAAACTCGCCATATTAAAGGTGTGGTAAAGCTCATTAATGGCAACCATACCGACTAACTTATCGCTTTTTCGTTCAAAGATGCCAAAGCCAAACGCATCGGCTTTCACCCAGTTCAGGCGAGTTGCCAGAATAAATTTCTCGGCCTCGACGATAGAAAACTCTTTATGACACCAGTCGACCCATGGCAGCAAGCTAGGGGAGGACTTAACCAGCTGAGAAAATTCTTGAGCATCTGAGGCCTCAATGATTTTAAGGCTAAGATTTTGTGTGTTGATCTGAAATTCAGGGCTCATAGAGCGTACCAAGTAACGTGTAAGTACTGAGCAAAGAGAGTCAGTACAGAATAAAGATAGATAGCACTTAATAAAACGCCCTCACTAGGAGGGCGGATTGAATTATTTATATAATTATAGCCGAATCGGCAAGTAATTTACTGCGCTACACGTCTAACTTGAATCACCATTCCAAGAAGTGGGTGGTCAAGGTAATGAGTTTCTGTACTGCGCATACGACGTTTTTGGTCCATGCGGTAGCTCTTAAGGAACTCTTGGACTTCAACCGTCGGAGAAATTTCAGTTAGATTGCCCACCTGGACGTTGCTTTCTGCGCCACTTACTGGTGAATCTAGCTCAATTTGTTGCTCTTGTAGAGTCACTTCACGAACGCTTGGCGCTTTTAAATCTAATGTCGTTTCAGCGTATAGGTAGTGCTGAACGTAGATTTGCAGCTTGCCGTCTAATTCGTAGAGTGGCTTATCAATGGTCTCTTCTTGGAACCCATCAGCGCTGCCTGCAGTGATTGCGCCTTTTTCAGAGCCATCAGCATTAAACTGTTTAGAGAAATCTTTACCTGCTTGAATATGGAAAACAGGTGCCGAGCTCTTACCTTGGTCGCCTTGACGCCAAGCGGTATGCATCAGAACTTCAAAGCCAGCGTGTTTACGTAGCGTGTCTTTCTGAGGCGTTAACTTGTATTCCGAGTAAGGTAGCATTTGAACGCCTTTCTTTGCTCGGTATTGGGTATCTTGAAATGAACCAACGCGTTCAAGTGAAATCTTAGGCTGTGTATTTGGCCAAGATTCGTTCACCTTCTCTGCATCAACAGCGCGCTTAAAAATGATCACTTCTATATCAAATTGTCTCTGCGCCAAACTTGGCAGTGAGACGAACAATAGTAGCAGTGGGATCAGTCTTTTCATTTTTACTCCGTCTTCCAGCCGAACTACCGGCTGGATAATTTATATGTGCAAGTGGATTGGGTCTTATGCTGAAGGCAGCAAGTTTTGTCTGAATTCGCCCAATAAATCACTAACAAATTGAATTCGCTTCCGTCTGTCGACCAATGGTATCGTAAACTTGAACTTTGTTGGTCCTTCCATTGAAAACTTTTGCGGTTGAGATTGCAACAGTTTAACAAGGTAGGTCGGGTTTATGTCAGCATCCGGGTAGAATTCTAAGAATCCACCCTTATCGTGGGCTTCAATTTTCTTCGCTTTGATAGACGCTGCGGCTAATTTTAGCTCAGAAACTGATAACAAGTTCTTGGTTGCATCAGGCAGAAGGCCGAAGCGATCAATCAGCTCGACTTTCAACTCTGCCAATTCGTCGGTGTCACTCACACTCGCAATACGTTTGTATGTTGATAAACGCGTGTTGATGTCTGGAATATAGTCGTCTGGCAATAGTGCAGGCAGACGCATCTCAATTTCAGTTTGTTCACGCAATAGATCATCAAGCGAAGGCTCTCGACCTTCTTTCAACGCTTCAACCGCTTGTTCAAGCATCTCCATGTACAAGGTGAAACCAACCGACTGGATTTGACCACTCTGTTCATCACCCAACAGCTCACCCGCACCACGAATCTCTAAATCGTGAGTTGCTAGGGTAAAGCCTGCGCCCAAGTCTTCGAGCGAAGCTATCGCATCCAATCGCTTGATCGCATCTTTGGTCATTGCTTTAGGGTGTGGCGTTAACAAGTAAGCATAAGCTTGGTGGTGCGAACGACCTACACGACCACGTAATTGGTGCAGCTGTGCTAAACCAAGGTTATCGGCTCTGTCCATCAAGATGGTATTTGCCGTTGGTACGTCGATACCGGTTTCAATGATGGTTGTACACACCAGTAAGTTGAAGCGCTGGTGGTAGAAGTCATTCATGATGCGTTCCAGTTCGCGCTCTCGCATCTGGCCATGAGCTACAGTCACGCGCGCCTCTGGAATCAGCTTTTGCAATGACTCTGCTGTTTTCTCAATCGTGTCGACTTGGTTGTGTAGGAAGTAAACCTGGCCACCACGCATGATTTCACGCAGCACCGCTTCTCTGACGATGGCATCATCACTCTCGCGAACGAAGGTTTTAATTGCCAAGCGTCGTGCGGGTGGTGTAGCGATGATCGAAAGGTCACGCATGCCACTCATTGCCATGTTCAGCGTTCGCGGGATCGGTGTCGCAGTAAGCGTTAGAATATCGACATCCGCACGCATCGCTTTCACTTTCTCTTTCTGACGTACACCAAATCTGTGTTCTTCATCGACAACCAGCAGGCCTAGGTCTTTAAACTTAATATCGCTCGAAAGCAGCTTGTGAGTCCCGACTAGGATATCCACTTTACCGTCGGCGACATCTTGCATGATTAGTTTTTGCTCTTTAGCTGATTTGAATCGGGATAGAACCTCAACACGAATCGGCAAGTTGGCGAAACGGTCACGGAAGTTTTCGAAGTGTTGCTGAGCAAGTAGAGTAGTAGGAACTAACACCGCTACTTGTTTGCTGTTGTCGGTACAAACGAATGCTGCACGCATCGCGACTTCGGTTTTACCAAAGCCAACATCACCACACACCAAACGGTCCATGGCTTTGGCTTGGCACATATCAGACATAACAGCATTGATGGCCATCGCTTGGTCATCGGTTTCTTCAAACGGGAAGCCAGATTTGAAAGTCGCGTATTGGCCGCGGTCGAGTACAAACTTGTAGCCAGGTTTTAGCTCACGCTTAGCGTAAACATCAAGTAGTTCTGCTGCAACATCACGGACTTTCTCCGCGGCACGCTTACGCGCTTTTTGCCACACCTCACCACCTAGTTTGTGTAGCGGTGCAGACTCTTCGGCGCCACCAGAGTAACGTCCAATAAGGTTCAAAGACGCAACGGGCACGTACAGCTTGGCATCGTTTTGGTACTCAAGTGTCACGTATTCGGTTTTCATGCCACCGGCTTCGAGTGTCTGCAAGCCGATGTAGCGACCAATACCGTGGTCAATGTGCACTACAGGTTGACCTGGTTTAAGTTCGGCTAAGTGACGAATGACAGTGTCGCTGTTAACACTTTTTTTGTCTTTCTTACGGCGCTGAACAACGCGATCACCCAACAGGTCGCTTTCACAGATAAGGGCGATGTTTTGCTCTTCATGGATAAAACCGTGTTCAGCAGAGCCAAGGATGAGGCTGAACTTGTCTTTGCCTTTAATTGAGGCATCGAGGTTTTCAACTTCGCTTGGTCGTACTTTAATACCACGAAGCAGTTCACTCAGCGCTTCACGACGACCTTCTGATTCAACCGAAAAGACCACTTTTCCTTCGAAGGCTTCAGTGAACTTTCTTAGGTTTGCGAGTGGTTCTTTATTCTGATGCTGAACACTGAGATCAGGAAGAGACACAACCGGAAGGTTGGTACGTCCAGCTTTCTCTTCAATTGAATCTAAGCTCAGATTGACTTGTGGCTTCTGTTTGAAGTGTGCGAACAGCTCGTCTTTCTTCAGCCACAGTTGTTCAGGCGTGAGAAGTGGCCGTAATGGGTCAACACCGCGCTGTTCGTATCGATGAGCAACGTCCGTTAGGAATGAGTCTACTGCAGTCTCGACATCACCTAGAATCAGCAGTTGCGCTTCATCGGCAACGTAATCAAACAAGGTTTCTGTGTGATCGAAGAACAGCGGTTGCCAGTACTCGATACCAGCAGGCCAAGTACCCTTAGAAACCTGCATATAAACCGATTCTGGTTCGCGGCGCGCATCAAACTGTTGGCGCCAACGAATACGGAAATCTTCAATCGCCGTTTCCGAGGTTGGGAATTCGTGAGCAGGCAGCAGGCGGATCTCAGAGATGTCTTCGATAGAACGCTGGTTTTCAGGATCGAAAGTACGAATAGTGTCGATTTCGTCATCGAAAAAATCGATTCGATACGGGTCTTTACTGCCCATTGGGAACAGATCGAGAATAGAACCACGACTTGCGTATTCACCGGGGCCAAACACTTGATCAACGTAACGATAGCCTGACTTTTCAAGCTGTAGGCGCAGTTTCTCAAGCGAGTAGAGATCGCCCGTTTTCACCATTAACGTGTGTTGTAGCAAAAAGTCTCGCGGTGACTGGCGTTGCAATAACGTGCTGATCGGAACGATCGTGATGCCATCTTTTAGTGTTGGCAGTGCGTAAAGGCGTGCGATACGATCTGAGATGATCTCTTGGTGCGGCGAGAAGCTATCGTATGGCAGCGTTTCCCAGTCAGGGAATAATGCGACTTCATGTGCCGTAAACTGTTCAATTTCAGATTGAAGCTTAAGCGCCACTTGTGGGTCGGGTACAGCCAAGACGGTATGGCTGTTGTGTTGCTCTGCGAGTTTGGCAATGGCAAGAGCGAGAGACGAACCGACTAGGTTACCGATGTGCTTTTTGTCACCGGCACCTTTAAGTTTAGGTAGTGTAAATATGGATTTTTTGGTCATGTTAATTTACTTGTTATCTCGGTCTAGAGAGCGTTGACGCAAGAGTTTCTGTTGTTGATAAAGTGCCGCTTTAATTAGCAGGTCTTGGTCGGTATCGCGAAGATGAGCGTATTTAAATTTGATTTCGAAACCTGAGTCTTTCGCCTCGCTAGCAAATACTTCTGCGTAGCAATAAATGGCTGCAGCTGGGTGCTCTAGAAAAAGTTTGGCTTTTACTAAGCGACCCGGTTCGATGTCTGCTTTTGAAAAGCAGGAAAACTGACTCGCACCAAATGAATAGGTGTGAGTGCGAAATTTCTCATCATCTTGCTGCGATAACATAAAGCTCAACAAGAGGTTTAATTTTGAGTTTTGTGCATCCAATAAACTGATGACATTCTTCAAGTCGCTGTTTTTCAGTTCCGCTCGAGCGCTGTCAGCTAACAGATCCAATTGGCTAAATTCACTTGCCACCACAAATGGTGCTGGGATCTCAGATTCGAATTGAATTTGAGAAGGTAAAGTGAAGCCGCTGTCCATTGGTTCAATATTAGCGGTAAGGCTATGGTGAACGGTGAAAAACTCTTGTTCTGTCATGCGTTAGTTCCTTGAAGTGATCTATTGATTATCGCTATGTGGCCGCAGTAATCAAGGTCAGTTAATTGAAAGTCTCAAATAGTTGTTTGAAATTTGGCTATTTGACAAGGTTCTGTTTTTCAAGCCTAACTAATTGAGTTAATTCACTCTATATTTTCAATTAACCCCTACACAGTAACAGCAATACCCGTTACATTAACCCGCATCCCCTTTAGATGGTTCAAAGTATGTTTCATCCTATTTCGTTGTTTGTTGGCCTACGCTATTTGAAAGGCCGTTCAGGTGATCGCTTTAGCCGTTTTGTTTCTTATATGTCGACGGCAGGTATCACCATTGGTGTGCTGTCTTTGGTTACTGTTTTATCGGTAATGAATGGATTCGAAGCGCAGTTAAAAGATCGAATTCTTGGTGTTCTTCCTCAAGCGGTGGTTTATGAGCAAGGTGGCACCACCTCTCTTTCTGCCCAAGCGCCTAATTTTGCAGAGCAAATCTCGCTTAATGGTCACGTTGAACCGATTGTCCGCAGTGAGGCGGTGATTCAGAGTCCGGCTCAGTTATCTGCGGGGCTATTAATCGGTATTGAACCTAATTCAGATGACCCTCTTCAAAACCACTTGATTGCGGGCAGATTGTCTTCACTTAAAGCGGGCCAGTATCAGCTATTTCTTGGTCACACCTTGGCGAGAAATTTGAAGGTATCTATGGGTGACAAAGTTCGCCTGATGGTGACCAGCGCGAGCCAGTACACCCCATTAGGTCGTATTCCAAGCCAACGAAATTTCACCGTTGCCGGTATTTTCAATACAGGTTCTGATATCGACGCTCAACTGATGGTGACAGACATCCAAGACGCTGGGCGTTTGATGCGTTATAAATCAGACACTATTTCAGGCTGGCGACTGTTTTTTGAAGACCCGTTTGAAGTCGCAGAGTTATCAACTCAGCCATTACCGGAAGGTTGGTTGTGGAGCGATTGGCGTGACCAACGTGGCGAGCTGTTCCAAGCGGTTCGTATGGAGAAAAACATGATGGGCCTAATGCTTGGTCTGATCATCGGGGTTGCTGCATTTAATATTATCTCTGCGCTGATTATGGTGGTGATGGAGAAACAATCTGAGGTCGCGATACTTAAAACTCAGGGCATGACTGACGGTCAAGTGATGGGCATCTTTATGGTTCAGGGCGCGAGTAGTGGCGTGATTGGCGCACTATCCGGCGGCGCACTAGGTGTTGTTCTGGCAATGAACCTTAACCCGATTTTAGAAGCGATGGGTGTTGCTCTATTCTCGTTTGGTGGTCAGTTACCTATTTTGATTAACCCAATTCAAATCGCTGTTGTTGTGGTTCTGGCTATTGCACTTAGCCTGATTGCCACTGTATTCCCTTCTTATCGTGCATCGTCTGTGAAACCTGCTGAGGCCCTTCGTTATGAGTAATTTTCTTCAATGTAATGATATCCGTAAAACGTACCGTGAAGGCTCGTTAGATACTGAGGTGCTCAAGGGAGTCAGCTTTGACATCGAAAAGGGTGAGCTAGTAGCAATCATCGGTACCTCTGGCTCGGGCAAAAGTACCTTACTGCATATCTTAGGCGCATTAGACGATGCTTCTGCGGGCAGTGTGAGTTTTCTTGGTCAAGATTTAGCATCTTTGAGTTCGAATAAGCAGGCGAAGCTTCGCAACCAGCATCTTGGCTTTGTGTATCAGTTCCATCATCTTCTATCTGACTTTTCAGCTTTAGAAAACGTGGCGATGCCGTTATTGATTGGCGGCGAAAAGCCCGCTAAAGCAAAGCAAGAAGCACAACGTTTGTTGGACAAAGTTGGATTGAGTCACCGCGTGGACCACCGACCTTCAGAGCTTTCTGGTGGCGAGAGGCAGCGTGTGGCGATTGCTCGTGCATTGGTGAATAAGCCTGCGCTAGTGTTGGCGGATGAACCAACCGGTAACCTTGACCATAACACCGCACTGTCTATTTACGACTTAATGCGTGAACTGAACCGTGAATACGATACTGCCTTTTTGGTCGTGACTCACGATGGTGAACTTGCCGGTAAGATGGATCGCCAACTTCACATGCAAGATGGTTTACTGGTCAACGTAGAAAAAGAGGAGAGCTAAGTGTTTTCCTCTTTATCTCTATTGATAGGCGGCCGATTTAGCCGTGCGAAACAACGAGACAAGATGGTGTCGTTCATCTCATTGTCTTCGACGATTGGTATTGCGGTTGGTGTCGCGGTGATCATTATCGGCTTATCTGCGATGAATGGCTTTGAGCGAGAGCTTCAATCACGAGTACTTTCTGTCATTCCTCATGGTGAATTTGAAGGCGTGAATGAGCCTGTGACTCGTTGGGAGCACGTGATTGAGGAGTCGGTTAAGCACGATAAAGTCGTTGCTGCTGCGCCTTATGTGAAAATTACTGCGCTTGCTGAAAAGGGCAAAGAACTCAAAGCAATTGAAGTTCGCGGCGTTGATCCGCAGCTAGAACAACAGGTATCAAGCCTATCGAGTTTTATCGATAAGCAAGCTTGGAGCGAGTTTAAGGCAGGGCAACAACAGATCATTTTGGGTTCTGGTGTAGCGAATGTGCTGGGTGCGAAAGTCGGTGATTATCTGACTTTGATGATTCCGACGGTAAACGGTTCTGTGAAGGTTCAGGCACCAAAACGTGTTCGAGTGAAAGTGGTTGGCTTGCTGACGCTTAATGGTCAGATAGATCACAGTTTGGCGCTAATCCCGATTGGTGATGCTCAGGTCTACGCAAACTTAGGTGAGGCGGTAACTGGGGTTTCTTTGAAAGTGACCGATGTGCTGAACGCGAACTCTATTGTGCGTGAAGTGGGCAATCAGCTTGATGTGTATGTGTATCTACGAAGCTGGCAGCAGAAGTTTGGTTTCTTGTATCGAGATATCCAACTCGTTCGTACCATCATGTATCTGGTGATGGTACTGGTTATTGGTGTGGCTTGTTTCAATATTGTCTCGACGCTAATGATGGCAGTAAAAGACAGAGCATCAGAGATCGCGATTTTAAGAACCATGGGTGCATCAGACGGCCTTGTGAAGCGCATCTTTGTTTGGCAGGGCGTATTCTCAGGCGTGTTAGGCAGTTTAGTGGGCAGTGCAATAGGTGTGCTAGTCGCTCTTAATCTCACGACACTAATCAAAGGACTTGAAAAGTTGGTCGATCACCAGTTCTTGTCCGGTGATATCTATTTTGTCGACTTCTTGCCATCACAACTTGATATGACGGATGTTGTTGTGGTTTCCGGCACTGCGATTGTGCTGAGTTTACTGGCGACATTGTACCCAGCATCACGCGCGGCGAAGTTGAATCCAGCCTCAGTGCTGAGTTCTAAATAGCATTCGCCTAAATAACAGGCCGTCAGTTTTCAGTCGATACAAAAAAGGATCCCAGTGGGATCCTTTTTTATTGAATTCAATTCGTGTTCTTTACGACTTTCGTTACATGCCAATCTTGCAGAGGTAAGTAGCTCATCCGATTTTAACTTGTGTACGTTTTAAGTGAAGCGCATACAAGGTTAGATTGAATAACAAGAAATGGCGTTCAGTGCCTTGCTTGTCGCTTCTTCCAACTTCTTACTACTGAGTAGCGCCATAAACCGCGAATACCAAAGTAGCCAATCATTGCTGAAACCACGCCACAAATCAGACAACCCAATAAGAACGGAGGCCCTATAGTGCTCATTTGCGCCAAGATGAAGTCCCAAGACAATTCGAAATGGAAGGCTTGCGGTGGCACATGCATAACAAACGCCCCGACTTTATAAGCAAAGTAGAAGAGAACAGGCATGGTAACCGGGTTACTGATCCAAACAAGTGCGACAGCTAAAGGCAGGTTAACGCCACATGCGACAGCAAGGCCTGCAGACATAATCATTTGACTTGGTAGAGGGACAAACGCCATGAATAACCCAACAGCAAACGCGCCAGCCGCAGAGCGACGATTAAGGCACCATAAGTTGGGGTTGTACAAAACATTGCCAAAAACTTTCAATGCTTTCTGACGCTTGATTAGATCATGGTCAGGCATAAATCGTTTGATAAACTTTCTTGGCATAGGAGGAAGCTACTCTCTTGTTTAACACTTGGTTCTTGATTTCATTTGCTGCGACAGTTGTGTCTGCCAGCTTCTGGCCTGTGATGCCACATTGGGTTTGGGCACCATTGATGCTGTTGTTACTGCTAGCACCAACAAAGTATAGCGTTTTCCGGAGTGCAAGAGGTCCAGTAACAGCATTGATACTAGTTATCTGCCTAGGGAATGCGATTGAAATACAAACGAGTCGCTTATTCCAATCAGGGCAGAATACTACCATAAATGCGTCGGTTGTTAGCCTTTTTAGTGAAAATAGCCACGGTTTTGAAAGCGTAATAGTAGTCAGATCAATTGGCGGCGAAAAATTAATCTTTCCTCAATTGATAAAATTGCGTTTGTTTACTCCTTTCAAGCTAACGCTTGGAGATGATGTCTATTTATCGGCCTCAATAAAGCCGATATGGGGCAAACTCAACGAAGCCGGCTTTGACCGAGAAAAGTACTTGTTTAGTGCTGGCGTGGTTGCCAATGCAACTTACAGAGCAGATACCAAGTACCGAATTCATTCTAGCACCAACTTACGCGCCCAATGGTTTGAAGCCAGCCTTGAAAGGTTAAGTCTGCTGGCAAATCAAGATCTCATTATCGCTTTGAGTTTTGGATATCGAGACCTTATTCCGCCTCAGCGGTGGGATATGCTTAAAAGCAGTGGCCTGATTCACTTGATGGCTATTTCGGGGTTGCATATTGGGATTGCCTTTGGTATCGGCTATCAGATTGGTAAGATATTAAGGTTACTTTCCCCTTCATTTCTTTGGTTACCTACAATATTCGGGCTCGGCTTGGCGTATTTCTATAGTTGGTTTGCTGGATTCACGCTGCCAACTTTGAGAGCTTTGGTGATGTGCGTTATCGCGAGTTATTTCTTGTGGCGTGGGCAAAATATCAGTTTGCTTCGGTATGTTACTTTAAGTGTGTGCGTGGTTCTGCTGATTTGGCCGTTTTCAGCTTTGTCGAGCAGTTTTTGGTTGTCCTTTGGTGCATTGGGCGCTGTTTTCTATATCGCCTGTAATACTCAGCGCTCAGCTTCAAGCTTTACATTTATCGACTACGCACTCCAACTTATTAAGCTTCAACTGATGCTGACATTCCTTATCGCGCCTTCCTCGATGTTGTTTTTCAAAGGAGTCAGTTTAGTCTCTGTTTTCTACAACTTGTTCCTTTTGCCTTGGGTATCGATGGTGACGATCCCGCTGTTGTTTCTGGCAATGTTTCTAAGCTTAATATCGGAGTCAGTGTCTGGCGTGGTTGGTATAACAGCGCTAGACAATGATTTGGTCAGTCAGTTGTGGAAGTTAGTCGACTTATCGCTTGAGCCTCTCGTATTTAGTCTTCCTTTCTCTGAGCGATTTTGGATCCAAGTCGATAATCAGACGATTGCATTATCAGTATTCCTTATCTTGTTTTTGAGCTTTGTTAGTCGGTATTTCAAGCGAACATTATCGATATTGGTAACTGCAGTGTTTGTGCTGTGGTGGGAGTTCAGCAAACCCCAGCAAGACAAACTAACTATTGATATCTTGGATGTTGGGCATGGGTTGTCTTTGGTCTTGGAAAAGAACAATCAGATTGTTGTTTATGATCTTGGCAATGCGTGGCCAGGAGGCTCGGTTGTTGAGTCTTTGTTGATTCCTACTTTGAATCAGCGGGGGATTTATGAATTAGAAGGCGTGATTGTGAGTCATTTCGATTCTGACCATGCTGGTGGTTATCCGGCATTACTTGAGAACTATACGCCAAAGTGGATAAGAACCAGTCAGAACATTATTCAAGAACGCCAATCTATCACTCAAGCCCCGTCTAATATTCAAACATGTACTATTGGAGAGGTTTGGAACTGGCAAGATGTTGTTTTTGAGGTGTTGTGGCCGCCTAAGCAAGTAAAGAGGGCGTATAACCCACATTCGTGTGTGGTCAAGATCTCAGATCATAGTGCTGATTTCTCAATGTTGCTCACTGGTGATATTGAACTGGTAAGTGAGTGGTTACTTGCTCGTGAAGGAGGACAGCTAAGGAGTGATGTTATGTTGGTTCCGCATCATGGCAGCGATTCGTCATCGATTAAGTCGTTTATTGAGGCGGTGTCTCCTAAGCTGGCGATAGCTTCTCTTGCCAAAGGCAACCAGTGGGGAATGCCGAGTGAGTTTGTTATTGAACGTTATCAGGAAGCGGGGAGTACTTGGCTAGATACTGGAGAAAGCGGACAAATAACCATCACTCTTAGCAAAGAAGGTTGGCAATATCATGCGATTAGAGAACAACAAGGCGGGCAGTGGTATAGGCAGATGCTCCGTAAGGGAGTAGAATAGATAGATTATTGTGAGAAAATTAAGCGATTCTATGTCAACACAAACAGATGAAACTACCTGGGTCACATTTAAAAGACTTTGGACTTATATTCGATTATATAAGGCCGGCCTAGGTGTTGCGGTAATTGCGCTTATTATAAATGCCGTTTCTGATACCTATATGATTTCCTTACTAAAGCCGTTACTTGATGAAGGCTTTGGTAATGCTGAATCTGACTTTTTACGTACACTTCCACTTATTATCTTTGCCATGATGTTCGTTCGTGGCGTCAGTGGCTTTGTTTCAACCTATTGCTTGAGTTGGGTCTCTGGCAATGTGGTGATGGAAATTCGTCGTAAGATTTTCAGCCATTTCATGCACATGCCTGTTTCTTTCTTCGATAAAGAACAGACAGGCGCATTGCTATCTCGAATTACTTACGATTCAGAGCAAGTGTCTGCAGCAACCAGTAAAGCGTTAGTCAGTATTGTCCGTGAAGGTGCAAGTATTATAGGCTTGTTGACGCTGATGTTCTGGAATAGTTGGCAGTTATCTTTGGTGTTATTTGCTGTAGCGCCTTTGGTTGCGTGGGCGATCAGTATCGTATCGAAGCGATTCAGAAAGATCTCTAAGAACATGCAAACTAGCATGGGTCACGTTGCTTCTTCAGCTGAACAAATGCTGAAAGGGCATAAAGTGGTTCTAACTTACGGTGGTCAAGATCT
This sequence comes from Vibrio sp. 10N.286.51.E5, assembly GCF_041469125.1. Classification (NCBI taxonomy): domain Bacteria; kingdom Pseudomonadati; phylum Pseudomonadota; class Gammaproteobacteria; order Vibrionales; family Vibrionaceae; genus Vibrio; species Vibrio sp. 10N.286.51.E5. The sequence continues at coordinate 23,179 of NZ_JBFRJZ010000029.1, forward strand.
AGAAAAACACCGCTTTGATAAAGTTAGTAACCAAATGCGCCAACAGAGTATGAAGTTAGTAACAGCACAAGCAGCCGCTAACCCAATAATTCAGATGATTGCGTCTGTTGCCGTTGTGACTGTGTTGATCTTAGCTAGCTTTGACTCTATTCGAGCTGAGTTAACCCCCGGCACATTTACTGTTATTTTCTCTGCGATGTTCGGCTTAATGCGCCCATTAAAAGCACTAACTAGTGTAACGTCTCAGTTCCAACGCGGTATGGCAGCGAGTACAACTCTATTTGGTTTGATGGATCTAGATACTGAGCAAAACAAAGGGACGTTGAAGCCTGAATCTGTAACGGGTGAAGTTGCAGTAAAAGATGTCACGTTTACTTATGAAGGAGCAGAGAAACCAGCACTTGATAAGGTCAGCTTCAATATACCGAAAGGTAAAACGGTTGCGCTTGTTGGGCGTTCTGGCTCGGGCAAGAGTACCATTGCCAACCTATTTACTCGTTTTTATGATGTAGACTCAGGTTCAATTGAGCTTGACGGCCACGACATTCGTGATTACGAATTGAGAAACCTGCGGGAGCACTTTGCTCTTGTATCTCAAAATGTGCACCTATTTAATGATACGGTCGCGAACAACATCGCTTACGCCGCACACGATGAATATTCCCGCGAACAGATTGAACATGCAGCTAAACTTGCCCATGCGAGTGAGTTTATCGAAAACATGGAAAACGGTATTGATACGGTTGTTGGCGAGAATGGTGGTAATCTATCAGGTGGTCAAAGACAGCGAATTGCGATTGCACGAGCGCTATTGAGAGATGCACCAGTTTTGATTCTTGATGAGGCAACGTCTGCACTGGATACCGAGTCAGAGAGAGCTATTCAATCTGCACTAGAAGAACTGCAGAAAGACAAAACAGTATTAGTTATCGCACACAGACTCTCTACCATCGAGCAAGCTGATGAAATTCTAGTGGTTGATGATGGACATATTGTAGAAAGGGGCGCACATGCTGAGCTAATCGCGCATGATGGTGCTTATGCACAATTACACCGAATTCAGTTCAGCGGATAAATTAGGTCTTGTTGTGATCGAAAAGATTTGGTTTAACAATCACCCGTTGAAATATCTTCTCTGGCCGCTTTTGTGGCCACTGAGTCTGCTGTTCAAAATGATCAGTAGTCGGCGTCGTGACGCTTATCTCTCAGGGAATAAAGAGACCTACCGCCCGCCTTTACCTGTTATTGTTGTGGGCAATATTACTGCTGGTGGAAATGGTAAAACACCGGTTGTGATTTGGTTAGTTGAGATGCTTCAGGCTCACGGCTTTAAACCTGGAGTCGTATCTCGTGGCTACGGTGCAAAAGCACCAAGCTATCCGTTGGTGTTGGATGAAAATACCCCAGCTGAGCATTCGGGTGATGAACCTCGCTTGATTCGTAAGCGAACTGGTGCGCCAGTCGCAGTCGACCCTGTGCGAGCTAACGCAGTGAAAGCATTGCTGAGCAAAGGCGTTGATGTGATTATCACTGACGATGGCCTTCAGCATTACGCGCTTGAACGCGACATTGAATTTGCAGTTATCGACGGCGCAAGACGCTTTGGTAGCGAATGCCTAATTCCTTTAGGCCCGTTAAGAGAGCCTGTATCTCGTTTAGATGAAGTCGACTTTTTGGTTAACAATGGCGGTAAAGCGCATGGGCGAGAGTTCTCGATGTCTTTGCTTCCAAGCCAAGCAGTTAACCTAAAGACTGGTCAGAAAAGGTCTGTGGCAAAATTACACAAGCTGGTGGCTTTTGCCGGTATTGGCCACCCACCGCGCTTTTTTAAAACATTGGAAGATCTTGATGGTGATGTGGTTTTCACACAGGGCTTCGCCGACCATCAAGATTTTGATAAAGATGAACTTCATGCCTTAGCTAATAAAGGTATGAATCTGATTATGACAGAAAAAGACGCTGTAAAATGCGAAGAATATGCTCAAGATAACTGGTGGTATCTTCCAGTTTCTGCGCAGTTCGATGAAGATTCGCAACAGCAAATTTTAAAAAGAATAAAAGAGGTTATGGAATACTATGGATCACCGTCTACTTGAGATCGTTGCTTGCCCTGTATGTAAAGGTAAACTAACTTTTGACAAGGATAAGCAAGAGCTTGTTTGTAAAATTGATCGCCTTGCTTACCCAATTAAAGAGGGTATTCCTGTTCTTTTAGAACCTGAAGCTCGCACCGTTTCTATGGATGAGGGTAAGTAATGTCTTATACGGTTGTTATACCTGCAAGATACCAATCGAGCCGTTTACCAGGGAAGCCACTTGCTGACATTGGTGGAAAGCCGATGATTCAATGGGTATACGAACAGTCAATGAAAGCGGGTGCCGATAACGTTATTATCGCTACCGACGACGCTCGAGTTGAAAAAGCGGCTAAAGCATTTGGCGCGACCGTTTGTATGACATCACCGAATCACGAATCGGGCACTGAACGCCTAGCTGAAGTGATTGAAGTTATGAATATTCCTGATGATCATATTATCGTGAATGTTCAAGGTGATGAGCCACTTATCCCACCTTCAATCATTAATCAGGTTGCCAACAATCTTGCTAACAGTACAGCCCCGATGGCAACGTTAGGTGTGGAAATTACTCATGCTGATGAAGTGTTTAACCCTAATGCCGTTAAAGTTGTAACCGATAAAGACGGTTACGCCTTGTATTTTAGCCGAGCAACCATCCCTTGGGATCGCGATGCTTACGCGAACAACGGTACTGCAGCGGAATCTCCTTTGCTTCGTCATATTGGTATCTATGCTTACCGAGCGGGTTTTATCAATACCTACATTAATTGGGAACCAAGCACTCTTGAACGTATTGAGTGCCTAGAGCAATTACGAGTACTTTGGTATGGTGAAAAAATCCACGTAGACGTTGCGGCGGAAGCACCGGCTGCTGGTGTTGATACGCCTGAAGACCTAGAAGCGGTTCGAGCTATTATTGGCTAAGCTTCTTTGAGCGAGTTCTTCTTTGCTCTACAAAATGAAAAATCATGAGCCTTGCTTATTGCGAGGCTTTTTTCTATCTACCGAAAAGTGCGCTATCGAAAAGCGCGTGTGTGTCTTATTGACCTAAGCAAACGGATATTGGGATAGTTGCATTGGTTTATGCATCATCAACACGGAATTATCTGAGATTTACCTCGCTCGACTTCCAATTTTTCTCTATAATATGCCGCCTATAAAGTAGTGGCGAATCGCTAGTACAGAATAAAACTTACGACAAAACGTGGAGTAAAAGATGCCTTCTCAAAGCCCAGTGATTACGGTTGATGGACCAAGTGGTGCAGGTAAAGGTACCCTGTGTATGTTGCTAGCAGATAAGCTAGGCTTTCATCTTCTAGACTCAGGCGCGATCTATCGCGTATTGGCTTTAGCGGCAATTCACCATGGTGTGGATACTGAATCAGAGGATGCTTTAGTACCGCTTGCGACACACTTAGACGTGCAGTTTATTGCTGAAGGCGACTTAGTTAAGGTTATCCTAGAAGGTGAAGATGTGTCTGGTGAACTTCGTAAAGAAGAGACAGGCATGGCGGCTTCAAAAGTTGCTGCTTTACCTCGCGTTCGCGAAGCACTGCTTCGTCGTCAACGTGCATTCAGCGCTGCGCCTGGTTTGGTTGCAGATGGTCGTGACATGGGAACGGTTGTGTTTCCTGAAGCTGAAGCGAAAATATTTTTAGATGCAAGTGCTGAAGAGCGTGCGAGTCGCCGCCTTAAACAGTTGCAACAGAAGGGGTTAGATGTTAAATTTGACGACCTTTTGAGCGAGATCCAAGAGCGAGACGACCGAGATCGTAATCGCCCAGTGGCGCCACTTCGCCCTGCAGAGGATGCTCTAGTGCTTGATTCCACCTCAATGAATATTGAGCAGGTAGTAGAAAAAGCACTACACTATATTGAATCGAAACTGGCTGGGTAATTTCGCCGAGCTAGTACGAACGTTGGTCGCAAGGATGATGACCGGCGAATTTATCAACCCCATGCGGTAGGATACCCATGGACGTTTAATTATTGAAGATTAAATAATGACTGAATCTTTTGCTCAACTCTTTGAAGAGTTTCTATCTGAAACTGAATTCCAACAAGGCAGCATCGTTAAAGGTACTGTAGTAGCTATCGAGAACGGTTTCGTTCTTGTAGACGCTGGTCTTAAGTCTGAATCTGCTATCCCTGCTGAACAATTCAAGAACGCTGCTGGCGAACTTGAAGTTGCAGTTGGTGCTGAAGTAGACGTAGCTCTAGACGCTGTTGAAGATGGTTTCGGTGAAACTCAACTTTCTCGTGAGAAAGCTAAGCGTCACGAAGCTTGGATCGTACTTGAGAAAGCTTGCGAAGAAGCTGAAACTGTTGTTGGTATCATCAACGGTAAAGTTAAAGGCGGTTTCACTGTTGAACTTAACGGTATCCGTGCTTTCCTTCCTGGTTCTCTAGTAGACGTACGTCCTATCCGTGACACTGCTCACCTAGAAAACAAAGAGCTAGAGTTCAAAGTAATCAAGCTAGACCAGAAGCGTAACAACGTTGTTGTTTCTCGTCGTGCTGTTATCGAATCTGAAAACAGTGTTGAGCGTGACGAACTTCTTGAAACTCTACAAGAAGGTACTGAAGTTAAAGGTATCGTTAAGAACCTTACTGACTACGGTGCATTCGTTGACCTTGGCGGTGTTGACGGTCTTCTACATATCACAGATATGGCTTGGAAGCGCGTTAAGCACCCATCAGAGATCGTTAACGTTGGTGACGAAATCCTAGTTAAAGTTCTTAAGTTCGATCGTGAGCGCACTCGTGTTTCACTAGGTCTTAAGCAACTAGGCGAAGATCCATGGGTAGCAATCGCTAAGCGTTACCCAGAAGGTCACAAGCTTTCTGGTCGTGTTACAAACCTAACTGACTACGGCTGCTTCGTTGAAATCGAAGAAGGCGTTGAAGGTCTAGTACACGTTTCTGAAATGGATTGGACTAACAAGAACATCCACCCTTCTAAAGTTGTTAATGTTGGCGACGAAGTTGAGGTTATGGTTCTTGATATCGACGAAGAACGTCGTCGTATCTCTCTAGGTCTGAAACAGTGTAAAGCTAACCCATGGCAGTCATTTGCAGAAATGCAAGCTAAGGGCGACAAAGTTACTGGTAAGATCAAGTCTATCACTGACTTTGGTATCTTCATCGGTCTAGAAGGCGGTATCGACGGTCTTGTACACCTATCTGACATTTCTTGGAACGCTGCCGGCGAAGAAGCTGTACGTGAATACAAGAAAGGCGACGAAATCTCTGCTGTTGTTCTAGCAGTAGATGCAGAGCGTGAGCGTATTTCTCTTGGCGTTAAGCAAATGGAAAACGACCCGTTCAACGCATACGTTGCTGACAACAAGAAAGGTGTTCTTGTAAACGGTACTGTTACTGCAGTTGACGCGAAAGGCGCTACTATCGAGCTAATCGAAGGCGTTGAAGGTTACATCCGCGCTTCTGAAGTTTCTCGCGACCGTATCGAAGATGCATCTCTAATCCTAAGCGTTGGCGACAGCGTTGAAGCGAAGTTCACTGGTGTAGACCGTAAGAACCGCGTAATCAACCTATCTATCAAAGCTAAAGATGAAGCTGATGAGCAAGAAGCAATGGCTTCACTGAACAAGTCTGAAGAAGGCGCGTTCGGTAACGCAATGGCAGACGCATTCAAAGCTGCTAAAGGCGAATAATAGCTTCTCATTAAGAGAATTATAGCTATCTAGCCAAGAAAGGAGCCGTAAGGCTCCTTTTTTTTTGCTTATTTTTCCGATAGGTCTATAATTTCTAAAAAGAAAACCAACGAGGGTAACTATGACTAAGTCTGAATTGATTGAGAGACTGTGCGCTGAGCAAACGCATCTTTCTGCAAAAGAAATTGAAGACGCTGTAAAAGACATTTTAGAGCATATGGCTTCAACACTAGAAAGTGGTGATCGAATCGAAATTCGCGGTTTTGGCAGCTTTTCTCTGCATTATCGTGAGCCTCGTGTTGGACGTAACCCAAAGACTGGTGACAAGGTTGAGTTAGAAGGTAAATACGTTCCTCACTTCAAACCAGGTAAAGAGCTGCGTGAACGAGTAAACTCAGGAATGTAGCCTACTTATCGGAATTAAGAAAAGCGGCATACTATAATGTATGCCGCTTTTTTATGACCATAATATGGTGGTCTGATTAGTAATTTTCCTGCATAATCGTACAGCTAACCAACCAATGAGTGATGAACTATGAAAATTATAAAAATAGTCGCCGTTATCGCACTTTTCCTAATTGCACTGGCTTTAGGCTCTCAAAACCAAACAACTGTGAATTTCAACTATCTGCTAGCGCAAGGTGACTTCCACCTATCAAGTTTATTAGGTGTTGTATTCGTTTCAGGCTTCGCCCTTGCTTGGTTAGTCTTTGGTAATATGCACATGCGGTCTCAGCTAAAAATTCATCGCTTGAAGAAGCAACTCAATAAGCAATCAAAGCAGGTCCCTGCTGATACTAAAGCTTAAAGGCTATATTTGATGTTAGAGTTACTGTTCTTACTTTTGCCCATCGCAGCCGCTTATGGCTGGTATATGGGTAATCGTAACGCTCAGCAAGAAAAACAAAAGCAATCACACCAGATCTCCCGTCAATACGTGACGGGTTTGAACCTATTACTGTCAGATCAATCTGACAAAGCGGTTGATCACTTTATTGAACTGCTTCAAGTAGACAATGAAACCATCGATACTCACTTGGCTTTGGGCAACTTGTTCCGCTCAAGAGGCGAAGTCGACCGCGCTATTCGTATTCACCAAAATCTCATCTCTCGTTCGGGGCTTACCCTCGATCAGAAAAATCTCGCACTGCAACAATTAGCTAAAGACTACATGGTCTCTGGCTTCCTTGATCGCGCTGAAAAAATCTTTGAACAACTTGTAGAAGAACCTGACCATAAAGAGGGCGCTTTACAGCAGTTGGTGGCTATTTATCAGCAGACCCGTGAGTGGAACAAGGCTATCCATTACGGAAATATCTTAGTTAAGCTCGGCAAGAAAAAAATGAAGATGCGTGCCACAGTCGCGCATTTCTGGTGTGAGCTTGCAATGCAAGAACAAGCCGATGGTAATCGTTCTAAAGCGCTTCAGCATTTTAAGAAGGCGCTTTCTGAAGACCCTAAATGTGTTCGCGCAAGTATCGCACTAGGGAAGTTCCACTTAGCGAACGAAGATTACCAAAAGACAATTGATTGTCTTGAATCGGTACTTGAACAAGATATCGATTTTATCAGTGAGGTGTTGCCAACCCTTGCTGAGTGTTACCACAAGCTTGGACAAGAAGCTCAATTGGTCGAGTTCCTCAAAGCGTGTATTCAGAAGAAAGCCGGTGTATCTGCCGAACTGATGCTGGCGCAATTGGTTGCTCACCATGAAGATGTAGGCTCTGCTCAAGAGTTACTGACAAAGCAGCTTGTTAAAAATCCAACCATGAAAGGTTTTTATCGATTAATCGATTACCACCTAGCGGAAGCAGAAGAAGGCCGAGCAAAAGACAGCTTAACCACACTTCAATCTATGGTTGGTGAACAGCTTAAGGTTAAGCCTCATTACCGTTGTCGTCAGTGTGGTTTCTCGACACACTCTTTGTATTGGCACTGCCCTTCATGTAAAGGGTGGGGGACGATCAAGCCTATTCGTGGGCTTGATGGTGAATAGATTTGTGGTCACTTTAAGACCAAATTATTAATTGCAGCTTTCGGGCTGCATTTTTATGACTGTTATTTATCACCTGCTTAGGTGATTAGAAATTTTTAGAAAGTTAACTGCGTTAGGAGATGAAATGAACGACCAAAAAATCATTGTAGCCTTGGATTATGATAATCAAGCGGATGCGTTAGCCTTTGTCGATCGAATTGACCCAGCATCTTGCCGCCTAAAAGTGGGCAAAGAGATGTTTACCCTGTTTGGCCCTGAATTTGTTCGTGAATTACATAAGCGTGGTTTCTCAGTATTTTTAGACCTTAAATTCCACGACATCCCGAACACATGTTCAAAAGCAGTCCGTGCTGCCGCTGAACTGGGTGTTTGGATGGTGAACGTACACGCAAGTGGCGGTGAGCGTATGATGACGGCTTCTCGCGAAATCTTAGAACCTTATGGCAAAGATCGTCCACTGTTAATCGGTGTAACGGTACTCACCAGTATGGAGCAATCTGACTTAGCGGGTATCGGTCTGGATCTTGAACCACAACAACACGTGATGCGCTTGGCTTCTCTAACGAAAAACTCTGGCTTAGACGGTGTTGTATGTTCTGCACAAGAGGCTTCTTTGCTTAAAGGTGCACTTGGTCAAGAGTTCAAGCTAGTTACTCCAGGTATTCGTCCTGTCGGCGCAGATGTTGGTGACCAGAAGCGCATCATGACGCCTTCTAAAGCGATTGAATCAGGTTCAGACTACCTTGTTATTGGTCGTCCGATTACGCAAGCGATAGACCCTTCTGCTGTACTTGCAGAGATCAACGGTACGCTTGCTTAAGTCTATATTTGGATTGAGATATAAATAAAGAAGGCCAGCAAATTGCTGGCCTTAATTTTTTAGTCTGGATTAGTCTAAACTGGACTGAATGTTCTGTGTGGAGCCTAAACCGGAGCACCACTATGGAATTTGAAGTCGCTGTCTTCTGAAGTGATAAGATCAGCTTCTACTTGAGCAAAATGCGAAATACGCTCTGAAATATCTTTCCCTGCGATCTGTTCTGCTAGCTCAAGGTAATCTTGGTAGTGGCGAGCTTCTGAACGAAGTAGAGACACGTAAAACTTCTCCATGTCTTCTTCCAAGAAAGGAGCCAATTTAGCGAAGCGCTCACAAGAGCGAGCTTCAATAAACGCACCGATGATAAGCTTATCAACCAGAGCATCAGGCTCGTAAGTCTTAACTTGTTTGATCAAGCCCTTAGCGTAACGACCCGCCTCGATTGGCTGGTAAGTCACGCCTTTCTTCTCCATCAACTCCATGACTTGGTAGAAGTGATGCAGCTCTTCTTTGATCAGTAAAACCATCTTATCGATTAGGTCAGCACCGTAATTACAGCCTTCTTTCGCTGTGATTTGCTTGGATACGTTGCTTTTACCACGCAGAGACTCTAAGTCTCCGATACGACGGTAAGCAAATTGCTCGTATGGCAAAATCCATTCATTCAGTTGCTTCGCGCTTTCTTTATCGACGGCGTACTTGCGAATAAGGAATAAAGCACTCTGTGCCGCCTTAAGTTCACACAGCATGTGATCGCGTAGAATGATGTGAAGATTTTCTGGCTTTTTGGCTTCATCTATCCATGAATCTGGCGTTTCGGCTTTAAGAAAAGAGTGGATTGGAGCGAGTAATTCTTGATACATGGTCAGGGAAAGTTTGTTGATAATGCGGGGATTTTATCACAGCTCAAGAGATCTCCCTATACAGAGAAAGGAAATTCAACAGCTACAAAAAAGGCCGCCTATTTAATGTAAATAAGGCGGCCTTTAAGTGTTGAGTTAGACTGTTACCATTTCTTCTTCTGACCGAAGAGGGCATCCATATCGTCTTCTCGTTCTTTAGATTCCATCTGCTGCAAATCTTGAGCGTTTTTGTCTTGGCGTTTCTGGTCAAGCTCGTTAAGCATCTGTTGAAGCTTTTCTTTGGCTTGATTAGAGTACGAGTCGTTCTTAGTCGCCAAAGCATCAATACCTTTGCGTAATAGCTGAATCGCTGTTCCCGGTTGTCCGCGAGAAATCGAATCGTTTGCACGTTTGATAACATTTTCAATGTTAATACGGATTTGAATTGTTTCTAGGCGAGCATTTTCAACCACATAAGCTTGAGTCTCGAAACGGCCTTTATTGTGCTCGTTGCGCACCGTATCACGCAGGCGTTTAACTAACTTAAGCATCATGATCGCTTGCTTGTCACTACTTGGTACGCGGAAAGCGGTACTCTCGCCACCTTTGTAGTTCTCTTTTAGCTGAGTGATTTGTTGTTTTACGCTTTCAATGCGTTGGGCAAGCTGCTTATTTTTTGGATCGAGTTGATACATGTTTTCTAATGCATCAAGAATTCGATTGTTTAAGCATACAAGAAGATCTTGGCTAAACGGCATGTGATGAGCGTTGCCAATCAGTTCTTCTGTACCGTCAATAATGGTTAGATAACGAGAAGCTTCCTGTTTCTTCGCTGTTTCTACCTTAACTTTATATTGAAGCATGATGTTGTAGCCTAAAACTAACACCAAAAGAACGGCTACTAAGACGATTATTAAACCAATATTCATATATTTGAGTCTGCTTATTATTTTCTATAGCTAACTGGAGAGGATACACGATTCCATTGTGTATCGGCACTCGTAAATTGCAATTTCTGATTATCTCTTGTTGAGCGAAATCGGCAATCAAAACTTACCAACTAATGTATGAGAATGAGGGTTGGGTTGCAAAGCGTTAGTGATGTTTTTGTTTGTTAAGCTAGAAAAACTCAATTTTCCTGTCATTTTTGTGTTCGAAGCGTTATAACTATTAATTATATTACACGCGACTATAACGCTCTCTTTGCAAATAAGTTAGCACAGAAATGAGTAAAGGATTACGAGGTTAGATATGAAGTTACAGCAACTGAAGTACATTGTTGAGGTTGTAAACCATAACCTAAATGTTTCAGCTACAGCAGAGAGTTTGTACACATCTCAGCCTGGCATTAGTAAGCAAGTTAGATTACTTGAAGACGAACTAGGCATTCAGATTTTTGAGCGTAGCGGCAAGCATCTAACGCAGGTTACCCAAGCGGGTGAGGATATCATTCGTATCTCTCAAGAGATTTTGGCGCGCGTTGAAAGCATTAAAGCGGTAGCGGGTGAACACACACATCCAGAGATGGGTACATTGAATATTTCAACGACTCATACTCAAGCTCGTTATGCACTGCCTGATGTGATTAAAGGTTTCACGGCGCGCTATCCAAAAGTATCGCTTCACATGCACCAAGGTACGCCAAGCCAAATGTCAGAAGCCGTCGCTAAAGGTACAGCGAATTTTGCGATTGCAACGGAAGCGCTACACCTTTACCAAGATGCGATTATGCTGCCTTGTTACCACTGGAACCGTTCGATCGTCGTGACCAAAGATCATCCCCTGGCACAGAAGCGTAATATCACGATCGAAGATCTTGCGGCTTACTCTCTCGTGACTTATGTATTTGGTTTCACTGGCCGTTCTGAGCTTGATACCGCGTTTAACAAAGTAGGTTTAACACCGCGTGTTGTGTTTACTGCGACCGATGCAGACGTAATCAAAACCTACGTTCGTATGGGCATTGGTGTTGGTGTAATTGCAAGTATGGCTATTGACCACGAGCAAGATACTGATTTGGTTGCGATTGATGCGAGCCATCTATTTGGTGCGAGCACAACCAGCATTGGGTTTAGAAAAGGCACCTTCTTGCGTTCTTACATGTTTGATTTCATGGAGCGTTTTGCACCGCACTTAACTCGCCCTGTGGTTGAGCAAGCTATTTCTTTGAAATCGAACGAAGAGATCGAAGAGATGTTTAAAGATATCGAACTGCCAGTTCGTTAATCTCATCGTGTAAATTTTGATTCTTATTCGGCCTGTATTTGCAGGCCGTTTTTCTTTTGGGCTTTTAGTTTTCGTTTTCTTTATCTGGCCTTTCCATTTCGACCTCTTACCCCTACAATCCACGCATCATAGGGGGAAGCATGCATTCACGATTTAAAATACTCGATTCATTTTTGCTAGAGCACCAGATTTACTGGCGTTCAGAGCCTTTTCACCTATGCCAAACTCAACAGCAGCCGTGGAAAGAGGTCAATCGTCCACTCGTTGATTGGTTAGAAAGCTTAGATAATGAAAGCATTCAAACCTTAAAAGAGCAGCCTCAGCTTTTGATTGAGGAACTGACTCGTTTCCTACCTGAATTAGAAACTGCTACCCAAAACATCCAGTTCGATAACACTGCTTTGGTTGGTTTAGACCTCCCACGTGGTACTGCTGATGGTATTCCTGGCCGAAAGCTACATCAAATTGTCGCAATGGGCGAGGCTGCATTATGCCATCACCATGGCAAAGAGTGGCTCGAGTGGTGTTCTGGTAAAGGCTTTCTTGGTCGAATCCTATCTCAGCAATCGGATCAAAAAGTCACTAGCTTTGAATGGCAGCAATCGTTATGCGAAAGCGGACAAAAGATTGCGGATGACCAGAAGTTAGCGATGGATTTTGTTCAAGGAGATGCGTTTTCAGACAAGGCCGATGACGTGTTTAATTCGTACCAACATGCCGTGGCCCTTCATGCTTGTGGTGATCTTCATGTTGAGCTAGTTAAAAAGTCAGTGTCACATGGGCTACCAGCGGTCACTATTTCTCCTTGTTGTTATCATCTTATTCGAGACGAAAACTATCAAGCGATGTCTTCTATCGCGAAAAGCTCAGCATTAACGTTAAGTAAGAGCGACTTGAGAATCCCGCTTCAAGAAACCGTTACTGGTGGTGAAAGAGTAAAAAGACATCGTCAACTAGAGATGAGCTATCGTCTAGGCTTCAGCCAGTTGCTTAAGGCTGAACTTAACATTGACGAATACATTCCTGTACCGAGCATCAAAAAATCAGAGTTAGCTGAGGGTTTTGAATCTTTCTGCCGTTGGGCATCTGAAGTGAAAGAGCTATCGCTGGGCTCAGATATTGATTTTGACTCTTATTTGATTCAAGGCGAAGCGCTTTTCTGGGAAATGGAAAAGCTGAGTTTGGTTCAACAAGCCTTTAGACGACCATTAGAGATATGGCTGGCTTTAGATCGCGCTATCTATCTGCAAGAGCAAGGTTATGAAGCTACGATTGAAGAGTTCTGTGAACGCAGTATTACGCCAAGAAATCTATTGATTCATGGGGTTAAAATCGAGCGCTAGTGGTAAACCGTACTGTTACGTGTTTTTACGAACTAAATCCATTAATGCAAAAAAGCCAGCGCGACATAATGTCGTACTGGCTTTTTGTTTAATGTGTATGAGTTAACTGAACGCTTCAACGAGAAGATTATTGCGTTCAGTTAGTCATTACATCATTAGTTAAACATTGCGATTGCTTCTGCTGGGTCTACGTATTCAAGGTCAAAGCTTTCTGCAACTTCTTTACAAGTTACTTTACCGTGAATAACGTTTAGACCTTCTAGGAAGCCTTCATCAGATAGAAGTGCTTCGCGGTAGCCTTTGTTCGCTAGCTTAACAATGTAAGGAAGTGTTGCATTGTTTAGTGCGTAAGTTGAAGTACGAGCAACAGCGCCAGGCATGTTTGCAACACAGTAGTGAACTACGTCATCAACAATGTAAGTTGGGTCTGCGTGAGTGGTTGCGTGAGAAGTCTCGAAACAACCGCCTTGGTCGATTGCAACATCAACAACTGCTGAACCTGGCTTCATCTTAGCGATGTGCTCTTTTGTAACCAATTTTGGAGCTGCTGCGCCAGGAATTAGTACTGCACCAATTACTAGGTCTGCTTCTAGAACATGCTTCTCAATGGCGTCTTCAGTAGAATAAACCACTTTTGTGCGACCTTGGAATTCTTCATCAAGTCGACGCAGTGTATCTACGTTACGGTCAAGAATTGTAACATCAGCGCGAAGGCCTACAGCCATACGTGCTGCGTTAGCACCTACAACACCGCCACCAACAACAACAACTTTTGCTGGTTCAACACCTGGAACGCCACCAAGAAGAAGACCACAACCACCGTTAGATTTCTCTAATGTTTGTGCACCTGCTTGAATAGACATGCGACCAGCGACTTCAGACATTGGTGCTAATAGTGGCAAGCGACCCATATTATCTGTTACAGTCTCATAGGCTACGCAGACAGCTTTGCTCTTGATAAGCTCTTCAGTTTGTGGAAAATCTGGTGCAAGGTGTAAATAGGTAAATAATATTTGCCCTTCGCGAAGCATAGCTCGCTCGACAGCTTGAGGTTCTTTAACCTTTACAATCATCTCTGCTTTCGCGAAAACGTCAGCAGCAGTAGGAAGAATGGATGCGCCTACAGCGATGTAATCATCGTCTGAAAAACCGATACCAGTACCGGCATTGGTTTCTACAAAAACTTGGTGGCCGTGTGAGATTAGTTCTCTCACGCTAGCTGGGGTCATACCAACGCGGTATTCGTGGTTCTTGATTTCCTTAGGTACGCCAATGATCATCCTGACTCCTCATTTTATTTTGGTTGTTTTATCTATATGTAGGGTAATTCTGTCGAATTAATATCTAGTATAGATAGGTTTAGATAAAATTTGATACTGAATATTAAAAAGTTGTAGTATATTTTTTTGCAAGGAAGTAATAAGGTGGAATAAAAAATGGCAGACAATTATAAGAAGCCGTCCAAGGAACTAGATCGTATTGACCGCAACATTCTTAATGAGTTGCAAAAAGACGGTCGTATCTCAAACGTTGAACTCTCAAAACGAGTAGGACTTTCTCCAACTCCATGTCTTGAACGTGTTCGTCGTTTAGAACGTCAAGGTTACATTACTGGGTACACAGCGTTGCTGAACCCACAGTACCTTGATGCTTCACTTTTAGTGTTTGTTGAAATTACGTTGAACCGTGGTGCGCCAGATGTGTTCGAACAATTCAACACCGCTGTGCAGAAACTGGATGACATCCAAGAGTGTCATTTAGTGTCGGGTGATTTTGACTATCTTCTAAAAACACGTGTATCTGATATGGGTGCTTACCGTAAGCTACTGGGTGATACGTTACTTCGTCTACCGGGCGTAAACGACACTCGAACTTACGTAGTAATGGAAGAAGTGAAACAAACCAATCAACTTGTGATTAAAACTCGTTAGTCACAATTGGTGAAATGAAAGAAAGCGGACATTTGTTCCGCTTTCTTGCTTTCTGGAATTGGGTTTTTCTGTTTGATATGGTTAAATCAACAGTAGTTTCATTGAAACGAGCGGCTTTGGCCGCTCGAGATGTTTTTATCCCGTTTAATTATTAAGTTGGTTTATGTTCAAGCAGAGCAGTAATAAAGTAGAAACAATCATTAAAACGAGTGAAGAGCCTCAGTCTCCTCGTTTGAGTGGTTCTCAACGTCTCAAAGAGTGCAGTCTGATTCTCGGTGTTCTCTTCTCTATTCTACTTGCCGTTGCGTTATTAACTTTTAGTCCTGCAGACCCATCATGGTCGCAAACGGCGTGGGGTGGTGACATTCAAAATGCGGGTGGCTACCTAGGTGCTTGGTTGGCGGATACGCTTTTCTTCGTATTTGGCTCTTTGGCTTACCCTCTGCCTATCTTAGTGACGGTTGCTGCGTGGGTTTTATTCCGCAAACGTAATGAAGACGAGCAGATCGACTTCATGCTGTGGGGCACTCGCTTACTTGGCCTGACTATCCTAATTCTTACGAGTTGTGGTTTAGCGGATATCAACTTTGACGACATCTGGTACTTTTCATCCGGTGGCGTGGTAGGTGACGTTTTAACAAGCCTTGCACTTCCAACGTTGAATGTTCTTGGTAGTACGCTGGTTCTTCTTTTCTTATGGGGTGCTGGTTTCACTCTATTAACCGGTATCTCTTGGCTAAGCATTGTGGAATGGTTGGGTGAATGTGCCATCAAATTTTTCACGTCTACTGTTAATAAGGCTCGTGGCCAAGACCAAGAGCTGCTTGAGCCTCAATTAAGAGAATCAGCAGACCGCGATTTAATCGAAGAACGTCATCAGCAGCATCAAGCGCCAACTTACCGCGATGTTCCTGCTATAGAAGGCAACAAAGAATTAACAGAGCATGATCCGCTAGATCCTGCGATGAGTTTTTCTGCGACCAATGAGTCGGCAGACGTGGCGACAAATGCGCGAGACAATGCTGCATCGCCGAAGCGTCATTACAATATTCATATGCCAGTCGAAGCTGCTGCGAAGCAAGATGTTGCTGTTCATGAACAACCTCAGGTTCAGCTTCAAGCTGCAATTGAGCCAGAGCAACCGATCCCTACTGCTCCTATTTACCAAACGCCAGAGGAGCCATTAGAAGAAGGTATTGAGCGCTCGAAGCAGTTGAATGCAACGATAGAGCAGCTAGAAAATGCGGCCATGTATGAAGATGATCTAGCGGAACAAGATCAGGTCGACGCGCATGATTCTCAGGTTGCTTACCAACAATACATGCAGAACGAACAACCAGAAGTTGGCCCTGCTCATGCTGACCTTAGAAGTGCTGAACCAGAATTAGATAGCTCACCACAAGTAAATGGCGAATTTGGTTCTGAAGATGTTCAACCTGAATCTTTATACGCTTCACCTATGGGCGAGCCAGAAGCAACCGTGGAAGACGATTTCTCTGCACAACCTTCACCGTTTGATGTTACGGAAGAGCAAAGCTACCAACAGGGCTCAGAGCTTGAATCAGAACAGGCTGAAGCTGAATTAGCTGACGCAGCATTAATCGAAGAACAGTTTGAACCTTTCCCTTATCAAGAAGAACATTCAGAACCTGAACAGCCAACAGCACAAAACCTAGAGCCAACTGTTGATCTTCCTTGGGAAGAAGTAACGGAAGAAGAACCTGCGCATCAAGATCAAGATGTCGCCGCATTCCAAAGCATTGTTTCTGAAGCCCAAGCGAATATGGCAGCGGCGCAGAATCCGTTCTTGGTTCAACAAGATGTTAATTTACCTAAGCCTGCTGAGCCATTACCCACGCTTGAATTGTTATTCCACCCTGAAAAGCGTGAAACCTTTATTGACCGTGATGCGCTAGAGGCAATTGCTCGTCTTGTTGAATCTAAGCTAGCGGACTACAAGATCAAAGCAGACGTTGTCGACATTTTCCCAGGTCCAGTAATCACTCGATTCGAACTTGATCTGGCTCCAGGTGTGAAAGTAAGCCGTATTTCTGGCCTTTCTATGGACTTAGCGCGTTCGCTCTCTGCATTGGCAGTACGTGTCGTAGAAGTGATTCCGGGTAAACCTTATGTTGGCTTAGAACTGCCGAATATGAGTCGCCAAACGGTATTCTTCTCAGACGTGGTTGCTAGCCCTCAGTTCCAAGAAGCGAAATCGCCAACGACAGTGGTTCTAGGACAAGACATCGCTGGTGAAGCCGTTATTGCTGATCTATCGAAAATGCCTCACGTTCTGGTTGCAGGTACAACCGGTTCTGGTAAGTCGGTAGGTGTGAACGTAATGATTCTGAGTATGCTTTACAAAGCATCACCGGAAGATGTTCGCTTCATCATGATCGACCCGAAAATGCTTGAGCTATCGGTTTATGAGGGTATTCCTCATCTATTGTCTGAAGTGGTAACCGACATGAAAGATGCGTCGAACGCCCTTCGTTGGTGTGTTGGCGAGATGGAACGACGTTATAAGCTGATGTCAGCATTAGGCGTTCGTAACATTAAAGGTTACAACGATAAGCTTAAGATGGCAGCGGAAGCGGGTCACCCAATTCACGATCCACTGTGGAAGCCGGGCGACAGCATGGACCCAGAAGCGCCATTGCTTGAGAAACTGCCTTACATTGTGGTTATCGTTGATGAATTTGCCGACCTAATCATGGTGGTTGGTAAGAAGGTTGAAGAACTGATTGCACGTTTGGCACAAAAAGCACGTGCGGCGGGTGTTCACTTGATCCTAGCGACGCAACGTCCATCAGTGGATGTTATTACTGGTCTTATTAAAGCGAACATTCCAACCCGTGTGGCCTTTACGGTATCAACTAAAACGGATTCACGAACTATCCTTGACCAAGGTGGTGCGGAATCACTATTGGGCATGGGTGATATGCTTTACTTGCCTCCTGGTTCTAGCCATACAACTCGTGTTCACGGTGCCTTTGCATCTGATGACGATGTACACGCAGTCGTGAATAACTGGAAAGCGCGTGGTAAGCCAAACTATATTGATGAAATCACCAACGGCGAACAAACTCCAGAAACCTTGCTTCCGGGTGAGAAGATGGAAGGTGATGAAGAGGTCGATCCTCTGTTTGATCAGGTGGTAGAACACGTTGTTCATTCACGTCGTGGCTCAGTTTCAGGTGTACAGCGTCGATTCAAGATTGGCTACAACCGTGCTGCACGTATTGTCGAGCAACTTGAAGCTCAAGGTATCGTAAGTGCTCCAGGTCATAACGGTAACCGAGAAGTCTTAGCACCAGCGCCACCAAAAGATTAGTTCCGGTAGGAACTCATAACTATTCAGTCGGTCAAATCGAAAATATGACCGACTTATGTTCTAACAGGATTATTGATGAAAAAAGTATTCGCACTTTTATTTATGAGCTTCTCAGTGTTTGCTTCTCCGAAAGAAGAGTTGAGTAGCCGCTTGGCATTAAACGCAGGCTTCAGCGCTGACTTTAAACAAGTCGTGACCAGCCCTGATGGTGATGTTGTTATGGAAGGTGAGGGCACGGTAGAGATTGCACGCCCAAGCCTGTTCCGCTGGGAGACCACGTTCCCTGATGAAAACTTGTTGGTATCTGATGGCCAAAGCTTGTGGTACTACAGCCCGTTCATTGAGCAAGTGAGCATTTATTGGCAAGAGCAAGCGACATCACAGACACCTTTTGTCCTGCTTACACGTAACCAAGAAAGTGATTGGGATAATTATAATGTGGCGCAAACGGGTAACCAATTCACGCTAACGCCAACTGCTGTCGATTCTAATCAGGGTGACTTCCAGATTAATATCACCGAAAAGGGCATTGTTCAGGGCTTTAATGTGATTGAACAAGACGGTCAAAAAGGTGAGTTTACCTTTAGCAATGTTGATTTGGGTAAACCTGCAGCAGACCGCTTTACTTTTGTGGCACCGGAAGGTGTCGAGGTCGACGACCAAAGAAACTGATCTAAACAAGCAGATCGTTTGGTAGTACGTCGATAGGCATTAATGCCATCAACGAATCAAGAGATTGCAATTGAGTAATTACAGCTTAGATTTTGCGGGGGACGAAGATTTTC
Organism: Vibrio sp. 10N.286.51.E5; assembly: GCF_041469125.1. Lineage (NCBI taxonomy): Bacteria > Pseudomonadati > Pseudomonadota > Gammaproteobacteria > Vibrionales > Vibrionaceae > Vibrio > Vibrio sp. 10N.286.51.E5. The sequence continues at coordinate 42,205 of NZ_JBFRJZ010000029.1, forward strand.
GTCCCCTTGCTGCTCGTATGAGACCGGAAACTGTCGAACAGTACATCGGTCAGCAGCATATATTAGGCCCAGGTAAACCACTTCGCAGAGCGTTGGAAGCGGGCCATATCCACTCGATGATTTTGTGGGGGCCTCCGGGCACCGGTAAAACGACGTTAGCCGAAGTTGCAGCAAACTATGCGAATGCTGAAGTGGAACGTGTATCGGCGGTAACCTCGGGCGTAAAAGACATTCGTATTGCAATTGAAAAAGCGCGCGAGAACAAGCAAGCAGGGCGCAGAACCATCCTGTTTGTGGACGAAGTCCATCGCTTTAACAAAAGTCAGCAAGATGCTTTTCTGCCTCATATCGAAGATGGCACCGTGACCTTTATTGGTGCGACGACAGAAAACCCATCTTTTGAACTGAACAACGCTTTGTTGTCACGTGCGCGTGTCTACAAACTGACGTCCCTGAACACAGATGATATTTCTCTTGTCATTCGCCAAGCGATTGAAGATAAGCAACGTGGGTTCGGTGATGTGCCTGTTGATTTTGCTGATAATGTTTTAGATCGCCTTGCAGAACTGGTTAACGGCGACGCGCGTATGTCGCTTAACTACCTTGAACTGCTGTATGACATGGCAGAAGACAACGATAAAGGCGAGAAAGCGATAACCTTGCAGTTGTTGGCTGAAGTGGCTGGTGAGAAAGTCGCTCGTTTCGATAACAAGGGTGATATTTGGTACGACCTAATCTCCGCGGTTCATAAGTCAATTCGTGGCTCAAACCCTGATGCGGCCTTGTACTGGTCAGCACGAATGATTGCTGCGGGTTGTGATCCTTTGTATATCGTTAGACGCTTGCTGGCGATTGCTTCTGAAGATATCGGTAACGCTGATCCTCGCGCCATGCAGGTAGCGATGTCGGCTTGGGATTGCTTCACGCGCATTGGCCCTGCTGAGGGGGAGCGTGCGATTGCGCAGGCGGTTGTTTATCTCGCATGTGCACCAAAGAGTAACGCCGTTTACACCGCGTGGAAGCAAGCGTTAACAGATGCTCACAATCTTCCTGAATATGAAGTGCCGCATCATTTGCGAAATGCACCGACAACTTTGATGAAGGACATGGGCTACGGGCAAGAATACCGTTATGCTCATGACGAACCAGGAGCCTACGCCGCTGGTGAAAAGTATCTGCCTCCTGAAATGGGAGAGAAGCAATACTATTTCCCAACAAAACGAGGCTTAGAGACCAAAATTGGCGAGAAGCTAGATTATCTGGCGGATTTGGACGCAAAAAGCCCACAAAAACGCTATGAAAAGTAGTCTTTTTTGGATATCGTTACCTAGTCATAAAATTTCAATTAAATCGTTATAAATTGGTCGAAATAACACCAGTTTTAGGGGTTTAGCAGTGATTCAGTAGCAAGCTACTGAATATTCAAATAACTAAAGCATAGGATTAGCAATGCTGGATTCTAAATTACTTCGAGCTGAGCTGGATGAAACAGCGGCAAAATTAGCACGTCGAGGCTTCACCCTTGATGTAGAGACAATTCGTGAACTTGAAGAAAAACGTAAGTCCCTTCAGATGAAAACTGAAGAGCTACAAGCGTTACGTAACTCTCGATCGAAGTCCATTGGTCAAGCGAAAGCAAAAGGCGACCATGAAGAAGCTGAGCGTATCCTTGCAGAAGTAGGCAACTTAGGCGCAGAACTAGACCAAGCTAAAGTAGCATTGGCTGATCTTCAATCTGAGCTAGAAACGATCACAATGTCTATTCCTAACCTACCTGATGCAGAAGTGCCAGATGGTAAAGATGAAGACGATAACGTAGAAGTTTCTCGTTGGGGTCAACCTAAGACTTACGACTTTGAAGTGAAAGATCACGTTGATCTTGGCGAAATGTCTGGCGGTCTTGATTTTGCTAGCGCAGTTAAAATCTCGGGTTCTCGTTTCATCGTGATGAAAGGCAAATTTGCACGTCTACACCGTGCTATTGCTCAGTTCATGCTGGACCTTCACACTGATGAGCACGGCTACACAGAAATGTACGTACCGTATCTAGTGAACCACGATAGCCTTTACGGTACTGGTCAACTTCCTAAGTTCGGCGAAGACTTGTTCCACACAAGCCCGCTAACTGAGCAAGTAAGTGACGTACCTCTTAAGACTCTATCGCTTATCCCTACTGCGGAAGTACCGGTAACGAACATGGTTCGTGACACGATCACTGATGAAGCTGAACTGCCACTTAAGATGACAGCTCACACGCCGTGTTTCCGTTCTGAAGCGGGTTCTTACGGTCGTGACACTCGTGGTCTTATCCGTATGCACCAATTCGACAAAGTTGAATTAGTACAAATCACTAAGCCAGAAGACTCAATGGCAGCGCTTGAAGAGCTAACTGGCCACGCTGAGAAAGTACTTCAACTTCTAGAGCTTCCTTACCGTAAAGTGATTCTATGTACAGGTGACATGGGCTTCGGTTCTGCGAAAACTTACGACTTAGAAGTATGGGTTCCAGCACAAGAGACTTACCGTGAGATTTCTTCTTGTTCAAACATGTGGGATTTCCAAGCGCGTCGTATGCAAGCTCGTTTCCGTCGTAAAGGCGAGAAAAAACCTGAACTTGTACACACACTAAACGGTTCTGGTCTTGCTGTTGGTCGTACTATGGTTGCTATCCTTGAGAACAACCAAGAAGCAGATGGCCGTATTGCTATCCCAGAAGTACTTCAACCATACATGGGCGGCGTAACGCACATCGGTTAATTAGATTGATTAAGCATTAGGTTACTTATAAAACCCAGCCAACAGGCTGGGTTTTTTATTGCCTATAGAATAGTGCAGTGGCGAGAAATAAATAATTTTTGTTACCTATGTGTAATAGTGTTTTATTGATTTTGATAATTATTACAATCCTTAAATGTGGCTATAATATGCTCTTACCGCGGTAGGTATAGATTTTCTCGTTCAAATACTGAGGAGGGCTTATGGCCGTAGGATGGGCTGGTGACGATAGTGTCAGCCAGCAAATACAAAATACCATTGATGATGAGATCTCTCGTGTAAGAGGAAACCTTCGAGGTGGTGAGGGTTTGCGTTATTGTTATGAGTGTGGTGATGAGATTCCGGAACAAAGACGACGCGCGATCAAAGGCGTTCGTTTGTGTATAGAATGTCAGTCAATATTAGAGCATGACGCACATCGACATTCATTGTTTAACCGTCGAGCAAGTAAAGATAGCCAATTACGTTAAACTGACGGTTACCTTCAAGCAGTTAAGGCCTTACTTTTATGTAAGGCCTTTTAGTTTAATTAAATGATTTATTAATGAAGATATATAGAAATAATCGTCGCTCTTGTTTAGAGCAATAAACGCCTTATTTAAAGCAATGAGTATTTTGTAATGCAGTGTCGATAGCAGCGACCGATTGCTCAATATGTTGTGGTTTGATAATAAACGGAGGCATCATATAAATTAGCTTACCAAACGGACGGATCCAAACGCCTTGCTCTACAAAGTGAGCTTGAATGGCTTCCATATCGACGGGTGTGTGAGTTTCAACGACGCCAATAGCGCCTAACCAACGCACGTCTTTAACCAGTTCATGTTCTCGCAACGGTGGTAACAACTCAGAAAAGAGCTGTTCAATCTGTTGAGTCTGATTTTTCCAATGGCCTTGCTCGATGATGGATAAACTTGCCGCACCGACTGCGCAAGCCAATGGGTTGCCCATAAAGGTTGGCCCATGCATAAAGCAGCCTGCTTCACCGCCACATACCGTGTCAGCAACTTCCTTACTCGCAAGCGTCGCTGACAATGTCATATAGCCACCAGTTAAAGCTTTGCCTACGCATAATATGTCCGGTTGAACATCGGCATGCTCACAAGCGAACAGTTTCCCTGTGCGGCCAAATCCGGTCGCAATCTCATCCAAGATCAGCAATACGTTGAATTCATCACACAGCAAGCGAACTTGTTTTAGGAACTCAGGGTGGTAGATGCGCATGCCGCCAGCCCCTTGAACGATAGGCTCTAAGATCACCGCTGCGACTTCTTGATGGTGTGCTGCCAGCTTTTCTCGAAAACTATCGATGTCACTTGAGTTCCACTCATCCCAAAAGCCTGTTTTTGGCGAATCAGCGAAAATATGTTCCGGCAAAAAGCCTTTGTAGAGGCTGTGCATCGAATTGTCAGGGTCGGTCACTGACATCGCCGCAAAGGTATCACCGTGGTAGCCATCTCTTAGTGTGAGGAACTTTGAACGAGGTTGTCCTTTAGCGTGCCAATATTGCAATGCCATCTTGAGGCTAACCTCTACGGCAACTGAACCTGAATCGGCCAAAAATACATGCTCAAGATTACTTGGCGCGAGATTCAAAAGCTTCTTACATAGATCGATAGCGGGCTGGTGGGTGATGCCACCAAACATAACGTGTGAAACCTTATCGATTTGACTATGAGCTGCAGCGTTTAGCTCTGGATGATTGTAGCCGTGGATGGTTGACCACCAAGATGACATACCATCAATAATTCGTTTTCCGCCTTCTAATTCTAGGTGAACACCGTCTGCGTTGGTGACTGGATAGCAGGTCAGAGGTGTTAACGTTGATGTGTAGGGATGCCAGATATGCTGGCGATCAAAGGCGAGATCCATAGTAACTTCCATTCTTGGTGTGATTAAAAAATAACCAGATGTAAACTTTTGATATTATCAATGTGTTGACAGTCTAAAGCTTGTCGGTAGACTAGCCAAGCATAAATGCAATCTCTATTGATAGAGATGAAACATCAAATAATAAAAAAGGATCGACACGTGGAAGTTCGTCATGACTGGACAGTTGCTGAAGTAACAGCACTGCTTGAAAAACCGTTTATGGATTTAATGTTTGAAGCTCAAGTGGTTCATAGACAGTACCAAGAGCACAACCACGTGCAGGTGAGTACGCTTCTATCGATTAAGACTGGTGCTTGTCCTGAAGACTGTAAGTATTGTCCTCAAAGTGCTCACTACCGAACGGATGTCGACAAAGAACGCCTAATGGAAGTAGAGCGTGTTTTGGATGCGGCGCAAAAAGCCAAGAACGCGGGCTCGACTCGTTTCTGTATGGGCGCGGCGTGGAAAAACCCGAAAGAACGCGATATGCCTCACTTGACTGATATGATCAAAGGTGTGAAAGGTATGGGTCTAGAAACCTGTATGACACTAGGCATGTTAACCCCTGATCAAGCTGGCGAGTTAGCGGATGCAGGCTTGGATTACTACAACCATAACCTTGATACGTCTCCCGAGTTTTACGGCAGCATCATCACCACTCGTACTTACCAAGATCGTTTAGATACGCTATCTCACGTACGTGATGCCGGTATGAAGATCTGTTCTGGTGGCATTATTGGTATGGGCGAAAGTACCAATGACCGTGCAGGCCTGCTGGTAGAGCTAGCGAACCTTCCGGTACACCCTGAGAGTGTGCCAATCAACATGCTCGTGAAAGTGAAAGGCACACCGATGGAAAACGTCGATGATGTTGAATCTTTTGACTTCATTAAGTTGATTGCGATTGCTCGTATCATGATGCCAATGTCAGCGGTTCGTCTATCTGCAGGTCGCGAGAATATGAATGAACAGATGCAGGCGATGTGCTTCATGGCTGGCGCGAACTCTATTTTCTACGGTTGTAAGCTACTGACTACGCCAAACCCAGATGAAGACACGGACATGCAGCTGTTTAAGAAGTTAGGCATCAACAGCCAACAAGTGGCTCAGAAGCCTGATGAAATTCAAGAAAACGAACTGTTAGATCAAGTAGTGGAGCGCGTTGCTGCTCGTCCAACGAAAGATGACATGTTCTACGATGCCACTGTTTAAATCCCGTATCAAAGATGCCCTTGTTCAACGCCGTGAGCAGGGGCTAACTCGTCAACTTAAAGTGCTCGAAAACAGTAATGGTCCTTTGCTTAATTGCGAAGGTTCTCGCTTTATTAATTTTTCGAGTAATGATTACCTAGGCTTGGCGAACGACCCTGAATTGGTAGAGGCGTGGCAAGCGGGGCTTTCCCTTTATGGTGCTGGCAGTGCGGCATCGCCATTGGTCACGGGTTTTAGTCCTGCCCATCGAAATTTAGAAGCTCAACTCTGTGAATGGTTGGGCTTTGAACGTGCCATTCTCTTTAGTTCTGGTTTCAGTGCGAACCAAGCCTTGTTGTTTTCTCTGCTCGAAAAAGACGACTCTCTGCTGCAAGACAAACTTAACCACGCCTCTTTGATGGAAGCGGGGATGCTTTGTCCTGCAACCATGAAACGCTTTAAGCACAACGATACGCAGCACCTAGAGTCGTTATTAAGCCGATCTCCACAATCCTTGGTCGTCACTGAGGGCGTATTCAGCATGGACGGCGATCAAGCGCCTCTCAGCCAGATATCTAACCTGACTCATCAATACGACAGTTGGTTGGCGGTTGATGATGCCCACGGTATCGGTGTATTAGGTGATAAAGGAGCTGGGAGTTGCAGTGCAGCACAAATCTCCCCCGATATTTTGGTGGTGACCTTTGGCAAAGCATTTGGCCTTTCTGGTGCTGCGATTCTTTGTTCGTCAGAAGTGGGTGATTACTTAACTCAGTTTGCTCGTCATCATGTGTACTCGACGGCGATGCCACCTTCACAAGCGGTGGCTTTATCTCATGCCTGTAAGATGACTCAAACTCAAGAGTGGCGCCGAGAAAAGCTGACTGAGTTAGGGTCTCTCTATGCAGAGCAGGTGAGCGGCTTGAAAGGCTTTGTGGATACTCAGACTCCGATTAAGCCATTTGTGATAGGTGAAGCACAAGCGGCATTATCAATAGCTGAAGAGTTAAAGCAAAACCAAGTTTGGGTGACCGCAATAAGGCCGCCAACCATACCTGCTGGAACTGCTCGATTACGAATCACGTTAACAGCTAACCATAGCCCAAAACAGATTCTCCAGTTAGCCAGGTCGTTGCATCAAGCCATTGAACGAAACATCGACTTAAGCACTGAACCGGGTATCCATCCAAGCTTTGAATCAAATAAAGAGGCTCAGTAAATGTCACAAGAAGCAGTAGTGCATAATTACGTTGGCCAAGATAAGAGTGCGATTGCCGAAGCCTTTGGTAAAGCGGCAACAACCTATGACAAACACGCTGAATTTCAACGCGATGTTGGCCACCGATTACTGGATAAATTACCCAGCGATCTGTCAGGCTTTAAGGTGCTGGATCTAGGTTGTGGTACTGGCTATTTCTCCGAGCAACTTGTAAAACGAGGCGCCGAAGTGGTTTGCGCTGATCTTTCTGTTGGAATGCTAGCAACAGCAGAGAAGCGGTGTGGTGCATCTGTATCTTTATATCAACAAGCCGATGCCGAACAATTGCCGTTTGAAGATGGGTGTTTTGACATCGTTTTCTCTAGCCTTGCGTTGCAATGGTGTGACGATTTGTCGTCGCCTTTGAGAGAGATGAAGCGTGTTACAGCGGCTGGTGGGCGTGTTATTTTCTCAACTTTGCTTGATGGGTCACTGTTTGAACTGAAAAAGTCGTGGTCCAAAATTGATGCACATCAACACGTTAACCATTTTATTACAATCAATCAGGTAAAAATTGCGTTAGCGCAATCTAGCTGTACCGTTCATCAACTAGACTTGCCCACCATCACCGTTTGGTACGACACTGCGTTTGAACTGATGCGCGACCTTAAAGGTATCGGCGCTAATCACGTAAGTGGTCGCTCACAAGGTTTAACAAGTCGTCGCATGTTGCAGCTTGTTGATCGGGAATATCGAGAGTTTAAGAACCATCAAGGTTTCTTACCAGCAACATATCAAGTTTGTTTAGGGGTTATTCAATTATGATTGATGCATTATTCATTGCGGGTACGGATACCGAAGTGGGAAAAACTGTGGTTTCAAAAGCGATTCTTCAAGCTTTGGCCGCACAAGATTTATCAACAATTGGTTACAAGCCAGTTGCTGCAGGGAGTGAAAAATCCCCTGAAGGACTACGTAATAGTGATGCACTGCATCTTCAAGAAGCGGCGACGCAAGATATTGCTTACGAAGACGTAAACCCGTATGCACTATTGCTACCGTCATCGCCTCACATCGCTGCAAAGCATGACGGCGTGGTGATTGATGAGGCGGTATTATCAGCGAAGCTGGAAGAGCATAAGCAAAACTCTGACATCGTGTTAGTTGAAGGTGCTGGTGGTTGGCGAGTCCCGGTTTCAGACGATGAATATCTTTCTAGCTGGGTTAAAAAAGAGCAACTGCCAGTGGTACTGACTGTGGGTATTAAACTTGGTTGTTTGAGCCACGCTCTATTAACGGCAGAAGCGATTCGTGCTGATGGCCTAAACCTAGTAGGTTGGGTCGCAAACCGTATCAATCCAGGTACTGAGCACTACGCAGATATTATTGCGATGCTTGAAGATAAGTTAGGTGCACCTAAGTTAGGTGAAATCCCTTACGTCCCAAAAGCGAAGTCTAAAAACATTGGTAAGTACATTGATGTGCAGCCTTTGCTTGCGCTTTAATTACCACGTTATGTACTAAATAAGAAAAGGGCTGCGATTGCAGCCCTTTTGCTATTTTAAGCCTTTAGACCTTGAGTTGATAAACAACCGGTCTTTTAATAAACAAGCTTAGAACTAATGTTCTTTAGTCAGTCCCATTAAAGCTTGCTGAGTTTCTGTGATTTTTGTCTGTGCCGTTTGCGGTGTTAGGATTCCAACCTGCTTTTTCGCTTCTTCTTCAGTAATCCCTAGGTGACAGCACAGTAAATCGATAGCCATTTGAGTGTTAGTACCTTCAACCATGATCCTTTCCTTTTTGTACATGGACTAGCCAATAAATCATCTGCAGTCACTGTAAACGGATTGTTATATCGACACCATACGACTTAGGTCTAATAGAGTGGATTTAATTCGGATATGGTCTCGTAATCAAATGTTGCAATTTAATGCTTAACCTTGTTTTCTTAATCTAAGACTATATGTATAAGTAAGTATAAGTCTTCAAGGTTGGAATCTATTGCTGTCTGCCTTGTCTATAACAATAAGTTTTATAAAAACAGCTTTCATGCGGAGATAAGTAATGAAGCGAGTAATGTTGTTCCTTGCAACTAACCTAGCGGTTGTATTGGTACTAAGTGTTGTTCTTAATGTTGTATACGCAGTTACAGGTATGCAACCCGGTAGCCTCTCAGGTTTATTGGTGATGGCTGCGGTATTTGGTTTTGGCGGCTCATTCATTTCATTAATGATGTCGAAGAAAATGGCGCTACGCTCGGTAGGCGGCATGGTCATTGAAAGCCCACGTAACGAAACAGAACATTGGTTGATGGAGACGGTAAGCCGTCAATCTCAACAAGTTGGTATTGGTATGCCAACAGTGGCGATCTACGACTCGCCAGACATCAACGCATTCGCGACAGGTGCTAAGCGTGACGATTCATTGGTAGCAGTATCAACAGGCCTGCTGCACAACATGACGCGTGATGAAGCTGAAGCAGTATTAGCGCATGAAGTGAGCCACATCGCGAACGGTGATATGGTGACCATGACGTTAATGCAAGGTGTAGTGAACACGTTCGTTATCTTCCTATCTCGTTTCATCGCCAACATTGTTGCGTCGAATGACAACGAAGAAGAGGGTGGCAGCAACATGATGGTGTACTTCGGTGTGTCTATGGTGTTGGAATTGGTATTTGGTTTCTTAGCAAGCTTCATTACGATGTGGTACAGCCGTCATCGTGAATTCCATGCCGATGCAGGTGCAGCGAACCTAGTAGGTAAAGAGAAGATGATTGCAGCGCTAGAGCGCCTAAAGGTGAGCCATGAGCCACAACTAGAAGGTTCTATGATGGCATTTGGTATCAACGGTAAGAAGTCTCTAACAGAGCTTCTAATGAGCCACCCGCCGCTAGACAAGCGTATTGCTTCTCTACGTAACATGTAATCGCTACGTATTCTTCAGTCGCTAATCGACAAGATACATTTGAAAGGCTTCCTTCGGGAGGTCTTTTTTGATCTTGGCATCTAAGACAGTAAGTATTCGAGGAATAGGTGTCTGGCGATAGAGGGTTACTGGTGATGAAGCATTACGATATTGATTGGTTGATATCGCACGGATTGAGATGAGTAGGGTAATGATACTGGGTTGCTTTGTATTATTTTTCTGACGTCTCTTGTGCTCAATACACTTTGTTCCGCTCAACAAAAAGGCTTCCACATGGGAAGCCTTAGTCTATTCTGTGATTCGAAATTCGAACCTTACAGTTTGTCAGTTAGCTCGATTGCTTGGCCGATGTAGTTCGCTGGAGTCATCTCTTTCAGGCGAACTTTCTCGTCTTCAGGGATCTCAAGACCATCGATGAATACACGCATGCCTTCGCCATCTACACGTTTACCACGAGTTAGCTCTTTTAGCTTCTCGTATGGTTTTTCGATGCCGTAACGACGCATTACTGTTTGTACTGGTTCAGCCAATACTTCCCAGTTCTTGTCTAGTTCAGCAAGTAGCGCAGCGCGGTTAACTTCAAGCTTGCTAATACCTTTCAGAGTCGAAGTGTATGCAATGATTGCGTAGCCAACACCCACACCTAGGTTACGAAGAACCGTAGAGTCAGTAAGGTCACGCTGCCAGCGAGAAACTGGAAGTTTTTGTGCAAGGTGGCTGAATACTGCGTTCGCTAGACCAAGGTTGCCTTCAGAGTTTTCGAAGTCAATTGGGTTAACTTTATGCGGCATTGTCGAAGAACCGATTTCGCCAGCAATAGTCTTCTGCTTGAAGTGACCAAGAGCGATGTAGCCCCAAACGTCACGGTCGAAGTCTAGAAGGATAGTGTTGAAACGAGCAATTGCATCGAATAGCTCAGCGATGTAATCGTGAGGTTCGATTTGAGTTGTGTACGGGTTCCAAGTTACGCCAAGAGATTCAGTGATGAACTCTTCGCTAAACTGGTGCCATTCAACTTCTGGGTATGCAGAAAGGTGTGCGTTGTAGTTACCTACAGCACCGTTGATTTTCGCTAGGATCTCAACGTTTTCGATTTGCTTGTATTGACGTTCCATACGGTACGCAACGTTAGCCATCTCTTTACCCATAGTAGAAGGAGAAGCTGGCTGACCGTGTGTACGAGACAGTAATGGAATATCACGGTACTCGTTCGCAAGTGCTTTGATAGCATCAATTACGTTACGGATTTCTGGAAGAATCACTGTGTCACGAGCTTCTTTAAGCATAAGCGCGTGAGAGGTGTTGTTGATGTCTTCAGAAGTACATGCAAAGTGAATAAATTCGTTTACAGCGTGAAGTTCAGGAACGCCAGCAACTTTCTCTTTCAAGAAGTACTCAACCGCTTTAACGTCGTGGTTAGTCGTGCGCTCGATCTCTTTGATACGTAGAGCATCTTCTTCGCTGAAGTTAGCGGCTAGTTCATCAAGAAACTGGTTAGCTTCTGCACTGAACGCTGGTACTTCTTTGATTGCATCAGTTGCTGCAAGCTTTTGTAACCAACGAATTTCAACGATAGAGCGGTACTTTAGTAGTCCAAACTCACTAAAGATGCTGCGTAATGCAATAGTCTTACTTCCGTAACGGCCGTCTACTGGTGAAACAGCAGTCAATGCTGACAGTTCCATGGTGTTCTCCTGAATTGAGTTTTCTAAATTTTGAGAGGTTTATACCAGTAACAATCTCAATTGTCACGCACATTGCGCAATCGTTTGCGTGAGAGTTGTGTTGATACAAAAAACAAGCTCGCGACGAGGCGCGAGCTAATAAACTACATTCGAGCTAGTAGGATTTGAGCCTGCTCGATCATCTTCTTACGACCGAAGATAAGGTGGCGACGTTTACCGCCAACTTGACGCCATAACACAGCGCTTCGAATCCCTGATAGCAGCAGAGCACGAACCTTATGTTGGCTCGATGTCTGCTGAAGTACAGACGGAGTACCAGAAACCTGAATGCGAGGGCCGATAGGGCTGACGACATCAAGGTAGATACTTGCAAGGTTGCTGATCATTTGCTCGTCAAACAGATCAAAGTGTTCAGTTTGGCGCTCTGCAGTTTGAATGCGGTCACCAAGCTGAGACATAGAGTCGTTGCGAGAAGACAGCTTACGCTCAAGCGCCATCAAGCTGATGATGTAACGCGTGATATCGCTACCTGCTGGAGTACTATCGATACCTTTTACTAAGCACTCAAGGCCAAGCTTTAGGTTCGCTTCACGTCCAAATACGCCCACGGTATTCGATGGGTTGGTATTTAAAATGGCACTGAGTGAAGCTTCAAAGGCATCTTTATCACAATGGCCGTCTTTCGCTACTTGTTGAACCAAAGCCACAGCTTGGCAAATTCCGGCGAAAGCAATAGTACGGTCATAAAGTGTATTAGCCACGTAGTAACTCCTAGTTGTCTTCTATCGTTTGTCGTTTGATTGATTAGATGCGCTTTTCGATGATACCACCACCAAGACATACTTCGCCTTGGTAGAACACTGCAGATTGACCTGGGGTCACTGCGATTTGTGGCTCATCAAAAATAACCTTAATGTTCTCATCATCAATTGGGATGATTGTACAAGGAATATCTGTTTGACGGTAACGTGTTTTTACCGTGCATGTCATAACTTCAGTAATTGGTGTGCGATTTACCCAATGAAGTTGAGATGCGATCAAGCCTTCTGATTTCAGAAGAGGGTGGTCTTTACCTTGTACTGCGATAAGTACATTACGCTTAAGGTCTTTTTCACCAACAAACCATGGTTCTTCGTTACCGCCACCACCTTTAGTGCCGCCAATATGAAGGCCTTTACGCTGACCTAGCGTGTGGTACATCAAACCTTGGTGTTGACCAATCACTTGGCCTTCAGGTGTTTCGATGTTACCCGGTTGTGCTGGTAGGTATTTGCCTAGGAACTCAGTGAACTTGCGCTCACCGATAAAGCAGATGCCTGTTGAATCTTTCTTCTTAGCTGTGATCAAGTCTTGCTCTTCAGCAATACGTCGCACTTCTGGCTTCTCTAATTCACCGACAGGGAATAGGCTGCGTGCCACTTGATCTGAGCTTAGCGTGTATAGGAAATAACTTTGGTCTTTGTTGCTGTCTAGACCGCGTAGCATTTCTGGTTTTACGCCAGCATCAAGCTCTTCTTGAGTTGGGAAAGTACGACGAACGTAGTGACCCATCGCAATGTAGTCTGCGTCTAGCACTTCATCCGCAAACTCTAAGAATGCTTTAAATTTGATTTCTTTGTTACAAAGAATATCTGGGTTAGGTGTACGACCTGCTTTGTACTCTTCAAGGAAGTATTCGAATACGTTGTCCCAGTATTCTGCAGCAAAGTTGATAGTGTGAAGGTGGATACCTAGTTTGTCACATACCGCTTGAGCATCAGCAAGATCTTCAGCTGCCGTGCAGTATTCTTCGTTATCGTCTTCTTCCCAGTTTTTCATGAAAAGGCCTTCTACCTGATAGCCTTGTTGCTGAAGAAGATACGCCGATACTGACGAATCTACACCGCCGGACATACCGACAATTACTTTCTTTTCGCTGTTTCCAGAGCTGATATCTGACATGTCTAAACACCGTTACTATTACTTGGTCGCAGATTCTAACAGAAAGAGAAACGCCGTGACAGATCCGAGACCGGAATCACAGTTTCATTTGCACAAATAGTGCGCTGACTTTGTTAGAGAATCGCATGAGAGCGAGGTGAGTCGCTAGGATGTCAGAAGTATATGTGGCATAGTCGCTCGAAATCCAAGACCTGAGATAAAAAAATGTCTGAACAAAATGAATTTATGCAAGAAGAAGAGCTGATTGAGATCATCGAGAACCAGCTTGAAGATGGCGAACCAGTGAAAGTGAAAGAGACGTTGATGCGTTTAATGATGACAGGCACTCCACGTGAAGAAGCAATTGCGGCTATGGCATGTGCACTGGCAATTGAAGTATTTGACGTTATGAAAAACGGCGCGGAGTTTAATCAAAAACGTTACGCGGAGCATTTGGGCATGCTGCCTGATTTAAGCTTTATGGAAGGCGAATAAAAAAAACCTTCAGCAAACGTTTGCTATAGTTTGAAAGATTGCCGCGTTAAATATAGCGCGGTAGAATCCGCCACCTATTTCCCCTTGACTTAGACTAGCCTTATGAAATTCCCTGGACAACGTAAATCAAAGCACTACTTTCCGGTTCACGCTCGTGATCCTCTAGTGAGCCAAGCTCAAAGCAGTAAAAGAATGTCACGCACTCATATTATCGGTATTGACCAAACATTGGTGGATATTGAAGCAAAGGTGAGTTCTGAACTTATTGAGAAGTATGGTTTGAGCAAGGGACATTCACTGGTTATTGGCGACGCAGCCGCTGAATCTTTGTATCAAGAATTAAAAGAGCAGTGCCTGATTACCAATGAATACGCTGGTGGCACAATTGGTAACACATTACACAACTATTCAGTGCTAGCGGATGACCGTTCTACACTGTTAGGTGTAATGAGCCAAGATATTAAGATTGGTAGTTACGGTTATCGCTATTTATGTAATACCTCAAGCAGAATGGATCTGAACCATTTACAAGGGGTAGATGGCGCAATTGGTCGCTGCTTTGCATTAATTACAGAAGACGGTGAACGTACTTTCGCAATTAGCGAAGGACAAATGAACCAATTAAAACCAGAAAGCATTCCTGAAAAAATCTTCAAAAGTGCTTCTGCTTTAGTTTTAACGGCTTATTTAGTTCGCTGTAAGCCAGGCGACCCGATGCCTGAAGCAACAATGAAAGCGATCGAATACGCGAAGAAATACGATGTGCCAGTCGTTCTTACACTAGGTACTAAGTTCGTTATTCAAGATGATCCAGAATTCTGGAAAGATTTCCTTGAGCAACACGTAACGGTTGTTGCAATGAATGAAGACGAAGCTGAAGCGTTAACGGGTGAAAGCGATCCACTGGCTGCATCAGATAAAGCGCTAGACTGGGTAGACCTTGTTCTATGTACTGCGGGACCTGTTGGCCTATTTATGGCTGGTTATACAGAAGATGCAGCTAAGCGTGAAACGTCACTGCCTTTACTTCCAGGATCAATTGCGGAATTCAACCGTTTTGAATTTAGCCGTCCTGCGCATAAAGATTTATGTGAAAACCCAACTAAAGTGTATTCGCACATTGCGCCATACATGGGTGGACCAGAAAAGATCAAAAATACCAATGGTGCAGGTGATGCTGCGTTATCAGCTTTATTACATGATATGGCTGCTAATAAGTACCACAAAGAAAACGTGCCAAACTCAAGTAAACACCAACATTCATTCTTGACGTACTCTTCGTTCTCACAAGTTTGTAAATATTCTAACCGTGCTAGCTATGAAGTGTTGGTTCAACACTCTCCACGTTTATCTCGTGGCCTTCCTGAAAGAGAAGATAGCCTAGAAGAAGCGTACTGGGAAAGATAAGTTACTTCCTTTAATCAGTAGTACTATCAGTATCAGTTGGTTTCTAATACTGATAGTACAAATATAAAAAAGGCTCCGAAAGGAGCCTTTTTTGTTTCTGAATATATTGAAGTCGTAAATAATACTTTGGTCGACTTAAATATTAATTCTATCGCTTAGCGTGTAATTGATTACTCACTAAGTAAACTAAATGTTTAGATAGCAAACTCTTCTAGAGATTTACCAGCATCTAGCTGTTCTTGGATAGCTGAAGGCGTACGGCCTTGACCTGTCCAAGTCTTCTCGTCGCCGTTTGCGTCTACGTATTTGTATTTCGCTGGGCGAGGAGCGCGTTTAGCTTTTGTTGTTTTAGATTTTGCTTCACCAGAAAGTGCAGCAATAAGATCGGCAACATCAATTCCGTCTTTTGCAATTTGTTCAGCAATAGCAGAAAGCTTAGCTTCTTGCTCTGCTTTAGCAGCACGCTCTTCAGCTTCAGACTCTTGACGCTCTTGTACAACAATAGTCAGCTTGTCTAGCGCTTCTTCAAGTTGCTCAAGAGTTAATTCACGTGAGAACGCACGAAGGCTGCGGATATTTAATAGAGTTTTTGTTAATTCAGACATGATATTTTCCATCAAGGTAAACTAAATAATCTTCCTAATAATAAACAGAGCCTAGGAATAAAACAAATAGTATTTCTTCTATTACATATTTAAATATAAAAGTGAGATGAATAGTTGAAAATTCAGAGCAGTATTTCTATTGAATTTATAATAATTATTAAGAATATCTTAAAAAATGATATGTGACAGGTGGAGTAGTCAACTTATGTAGACTATTCTTCTATTGATTAGTTCATTAACAAAAAGCTATTTTTCTCGGAATGATATGTTGCATTGTTGCTCTTGGTGAGTACAATTGCGGCTACCTGATGCGAGGTGTTGGTTAATTTGTTGTTAAACTCTGGTTTACACGGTTAATAATGTTATCGCACGTAGAGGTGCAATTATAAAAAGTAACTTCCGTTGGGGTGATGCCAATGAACGGGAATGAAAGGTGTAATTGCCGAAGTAAATTGTATATCTAAGCAATTTGCTGGGGTTGTGCTCAATAGGTACAACACTGCCATAGTCTTAATTTTAAACTATGGAGCGCTACTGTAGGGTTGGGTGAAGTGTTCACTTCCCTTTCGCTTAGTTCAACATGAGCTTGGTCAGCCGTATCAAGTTTGTCTGCAGTAGATCTCTAGCCAAATAAAAAACTGGTTTTTGAAGATCATGAATTTAATAGATTTTGCAACATCACCTTTATCTTTGCTTCCGCCCCTTGTGGCTTTGAGCCTTGCTATTGTTACCCGCCGTGTATTGGTTTCTTTGGGTGTCGGTATCATCATGGGTGCGATTCTACTTGCTGATTACTCAGTAGGTAACGCAGCTAGCTACGTGTTTACTAAAGCATCTGGTGTTTTCATCGAAGATGGTGGCATCAACACTTGGAACATGAGCATCATTGCATTCCTAATTATTCTTGGAATGACAACGGCATTATTAACACTGTCTGGCGGCACTCGCGCATTCGCGGAGTGGGCACAGTCTCGCGTTAAGAGCAAACGTGGTTCAAAACTACTTGCTGCTTTCTTAGGTGTATTCATCTTTGTTGATGACTACTTTAACAGCCTAGCGGTTGGTGCTATCTCTCGTCCTGTAACAGACCGCTTCTATGTATCTCGCGCTAAGCTTGCTTATATCCTAGATTCAACTGCTGCTCCTATGTGTGTGATCATGCCTGCTTCTAGCTGGGGTGCTTACATCATCACGATCATTGGTGGCATCTTAGTGACACACGGTGTGACAGAGTATTCTGCACTGGGTGCTTACGTTCGTCTTATCCCAATGAACTTCTACGCTGTATTCGCACTACTAATGGTGTTCGCAGTAGCATGGTTCGGTCTAGACGTTGGTAAGATGCGTGAGCATGAGATCGAAGCATCTCAAGGCCGTGGCTTTGAAGGTGACAACGATCAAAAGCAAGCTCACGATCTAAACGAAGAGTTAGATATCGAAGAGAGCGAAAACGGTTCAGTTTCTGATCTTGTTATGCCAATCGTATCGCTAATTGTAGCGACAGTGGCTGCAATGCTTTACACAGGCGGCCAAGCGCTGGCTGCTGATGGCCAAGCATTCAACCTTCTAGGCGCATTCGAAAACACGGATGTAGGTAAGTCTCTTGTTTACGGTGGTGTTATTGGCTTACTAGTAGCACTAGCGACAGTATTCAAGCAAAAGCTATCTATGACTGATATCGCAAGAACAATGTGGATCGGTGCTAGCTCTATGTTTGGCGCGATTCTGATTCTTGTGTTTGCATGGACTATCGGTTCTGTTATCGGCGACATGAAAACGGGTTCTTACCTATCGTCTCTAGTAACAGGCAGCATTGATTACCACTGGTTACCGGTTATGTTGTTCCTTCTAGCGGGCGTTATGGCGTTCTCTACAGGTACATCTTGGGGTACGTTCGGTATCATGCTACCAATCGCGGGTGATATGGCTGCAGCATCGGATATCGCACTGATTCTTCCAATGCTAAGTGCGGTTCTAGCGGGTGCAGTATTTGGTGACCACTGTTCTCCAATCTCAGATACGACGATTCTGTCTTCTACTGGTGCTCGTTGTAACCACATCGACCACGTCTCGACTCAGCTTCCATACGCGTTGTCTGTAGCGTTCGTATCGTGCATTGGTTTCATCACTCTAGGTATGACATCTTCAATTGGCATCGCATTTGGCGCAGCGTCTCTAACGTTTGTTGCTGTATGTTTTGCATTGGCTTACTTCTCTCGCTGCAAAATGGCGACGTGCAAAAGCTAAAATTGAAAGTTAATCAGTAAACTATCAGGGAGGCGTTTGCCTCCCTTTTTTGTGCCTGTTAATTTAATTTTAAGTTTCGTGAAAAAAGTTCGAATAAATGGTTGAAAAAGGATGTCAGCTTAGTTAGTGTGGAGACAAGACAGCAAACAACCTAAGAGCTGATAAGTATGCGCAAATTAGTAATGAACATTCATCACCATCATCACCCTATCTAGTCTTTCGGGGAGATTTACGTATACCCGGGAGCAAGATTACTCCCGGAGGTTAAGTCAAAAGAATTTAGATTTAAACCCTCGGGATGACAAAGTCCCCGAGGGTTTTTTAGTTTTAGCGCTTTTAAATAATCAATAAATTCAAATATTTGCACAGGGATACAGCAATGCAGACACAACGCCTAAGAATCGCAATTCAAAAGAAAGGTCGCTTAAGTAAAGAGTGCCAAGACCTACTTAAAAAATGTGGTGTTAAATTTAATATCATGGGTGAGCGCCTAGTGGTTCACTCACTAAATATGCCAATCGACTTGTTACTCGTTCGTGATGACGACATCCCAGGTCTTATCATGGATGGTGTAGTTGACCTTGGTTTCATCGGTGAAAATGAACTAGAAGAAGTTCGTCTAGATCGTGTTGCTCTTAAAGAGCCTTCAGAGTTCCGCACACTACGTCGTTTAGACTTCGGTGGTTGCCGCCTTTCAATCGCTATTAATAAAGACGAAGAATACAACGGCCCACAAGACTTAGCGGGCAAACGTATTGCGACAACCTACCCACAACTACTTAAAGCCTACATGGACGAGCAGGGTGTTGAGTTCAGCACTTGTATGCTAACAGGTTCGGTTGAAGTCGCGCCTCGCGCTGGCCTTGCAGACGCTATCGCTGATTTAGTTTCTACAGGTGCAACGCTTGAAGCGAACGGCCTAAAAGAAGCAGAAGCTATCTTCCAATCGAAAGCAACACTGATTCAACGTGTTGGCGACTTCGACGCAGACAAGACCGCACTGATTGAAAAACTACTGACTCGTATGCAGGGTGTTCAACAAGCGAAAGAGTCGAAGTACATCATGCTTCACGCGCCAACCTCTCAACTAGAGCAAATCAAAGCACTACTGCCTGGTGCTGAAGATCCAACGGTTCTTCCTCTATCTACAGACAAAGACAAAGTTGCCGTGCACCTAGTAAGTACAGAGAACTTGTTCTGGGAAACAATGGAACAGCTGAAAGAGTTGGGTGCAAGCTCGATTCTAGTATTACCAATCGAAAAAATGATGGGGTAGTGACGATGAGAACCGTTGTTTGGCAATCTTTAAGTGAATCACAGCAAGACTCGGTATTAGAGCGTCCAGCTATTACTGAAGGTGCAAACATCACAGCGACTGTTTCTGATGTTATTGCAAAAGTACGAAATGAAGGCGATGCCGCGCTTAAAAAGCTGACTGCAAAGTTTGATGGTGTAACTCCAGAATCTATCCGAGTCAGTTCGGGTGAGATTGAAGAGGCGTGTGCTCGTCTAACACCAGAGATGAAGCAAGCGTTAGAGCAAGCTTATAGCAACATTGCTAAGTTTCACGAAGCTCAAAAGCCGCAGCCAATTAAGGTTGAGACACAGCCTGGTGTTGTGTGTGAGCAAGTGACGCGCGCGATTAATACTGTTGGCCTTTATATTCCCGGTGGCAGTGCGCCACTACCGTCAACGGTTCTTATGTTAGGTGTTCCTGCTCAAATCGCAGGTTGTCGTAAGGTTGTGCTTTGTTCACCTCCGCCAATCGCTGATGAAATCTTGTATGTCGCTAAGCTTTGTAAGATCGACGAAGTTTACAACGTTGGTGGTGGTCAAGCGGTTGCAGCAATGGCTTACGGTACCGAGAGTGTGGCTAAAGTCGATAAGATCTTCGGCCCAGGTAATGCCTACGTTACGGAAGCAAAGCGCCAAGTGAGTAATGACTTCCGCGGAGCAGCTATTGATATGCCAGCTGGCCCATCTGAAGTGTTAGTGATTGCTGATGAAACGGCTGATGCAGACTTCATTGCAGCGGATTTGTTGAGCCAAGCGGAACACGGGCCTGACTCTCAAGTAGTATTGGTAACTCCATCTCCAGTGGTTGCAGACCAAGTAACAGAAGCGGTTCAAAAGCAACTGAAAGAACTGTCTCGTGCGAACATCGCTCAGCAAGCATTGGCTTCAAGCTTAATCATCATTGCTGAATCGATCACTCAAGCGATTGCGATTTCGAATTTCTACGGTCCTGAGCACTTGATCGTTCAAACCAAGAACCCACGTGAATTGCTGCCATTGCTAGATAATGCAGGCTCAATTTTCCTTGGTGACTGGTCTCCAGAATCTGCAGGTGACTACGCATCCGGCACAAACCACGTTCTTCCGACTTACGGTTATACCAAGACGTATTCAAGCCTAGGTTTGGCTGATTTCTCTAAGCGAATGACGGTGCAGGAGCTAACAGCCGATGGGTTGAAAGGCCTAGCGCCAACAGTAGTAACAATGGCGGAAGCCGAAGGTTTGGATGCACACAAACGCGCTGTGACTATCCGAGTTGAAAAGTTAAATAAAGCGAAATAAGGGTAGGGCATGGAAAAGTTAGCAAGAAAACAAGTTCAGGCTCTAACACCTTACTTGTCTGCAAGACGCATAGGCGGTACTGGTGATGTATGGCTAAACGCCAACGAATCTCCGTTTGATAACGAGTACAACCTGAACTTGTCTCGTCTTAACCGTTACAGCGAATGTCAGCCAAAAGAGCTGATTGATGCTTACGCTCAATACGCAGGCGTGAAATCAGAGCAAACACTGACGACTCGTGGTGCTGACGAAGGCATTGAGTTATTGATTCGTGCTTTCTGTGAGCCGAACGAAGACGCTATTCTTTACTGCCCACCTACTTACGGTATGTACGCAATCAGTGCAGAAACGATTGGTGTTGAGCGTAAAGTTGTGCCTCTTACTTCTGAATGGCAATTGGATCTTCCAGCTATCGAAGCTCAGCTCGACAACGTAAAAGTGGTGTTTGTTTGTAGCCCAAATAACCCAACCGGTAATTTAGTTGATCGTAAAGACATCATCAAGCTGCTTGAAATGACACAAGACAAAGCGATTGTGGTGATGGATGAAGCGTATATCGATTTTTGTCCAGAAGCGTCAACCGTTGATTTGCTTGAGCAATATCCAAATCTAGCGATTCTGCGCACCTTGTCGAAGGCCTTTGCTTTGGCGGGCTTACGTTGTGGCTTTACGCTAGCGAATAAAGAGCTTATCGATGTACTGTTGAAAGTGATCGCTCCTTATCCTGTGCCAATCCCTGTTGCTGACATTGCCGTTCAAGCTCTCTCAGAGCAAGGACTAGCGCGAGCTAAGTTCCAAGTTCTAGATTTAAGTGCTAACCGAGCGTATTTGCAGGCGGGTCTATTAGGTATGCCTCAAGTGACGGTTTTTGATGGCTGGGGTAACTACTTACTGGTGAAATTCCCGAACGGCGATGAGTTATTTAAAGCGGCTTGGGATACGGGCATTATTTTGCGTAATTCACCTATTGAAGACTGTGTTCGTATTAGTATTGGTAACCGCGAAGAGTGCGAAAAGACACTTGGATTCATTCGTAACTTTTATCAGTAATGAAAGGCTTACCAGTAATAACATTTGCCAGTTTGAGTTGATTAATTGGGCTGGCAAGTGAAACCAATATTTTGGGTTAGCGTTTGATTTTAGCTAGGCCACCAGATTTAAAATTAAAAGGAAGTTCAAGTGAGTAAACAACAGAAAATACTTTTTATAGACCGTGACGGCACCTTAATTGTTGAGCCGCCAGTTGACTTTCAAGTAGACCGTTTAGACAAGCTAAAATTCGAACCGCGAGTAATTCCTAGCCTGCTTGCTTTGCAAGATGCTGGTTACCGCTTAGTAATGGTCACTAACCAAGATGGTTTAGGTACCGATAGCTACCCACAAGAAGATTTCGATGCACCACACAATATGATGATGGAGTTCTTCGAATCTCAAGGCGTTAAGTTTGACGACGTGCTTATTTGCCCTCACTTTGACGAAGACAACTGCTCTTGCCGTAAGCCTAAACTGGGTATGGTTAAAGAGTACCTACAAGGCGGTAAAGTCGATTTCCAACACTCTGTTGTGATTGGCGACCGAATGACGGATCTTCAACTGGCAGAGAACATGGCAATCCGCGGTATTCAATATAGCCCGGATGCGGAAACTGAAGGCACGCTTAACTGGCCACAAATCGTTAAAGATCTGACGGTTAATGCGCGTATTGCTGAAGTAGTTCGTACCACTAAAGAAACAGATATCAAGGTTGCAGTAAACCTTGATGAAACCGGTGGCAACAAGATCGATACCGGCATGGGTTTCTTCGACCACATGCTTGATCAAATCGCGACACACGGTGGTTTCCAAATGAACCTGACTGTGAAAGGCGATCTGCACATCGATGATCACCACACAGTAGAAGATACCGCTCTTGCTTTAGGCCAAGCATTGAAAGATGCACTAGGCGACAAACGTGGTATTGGCCGTTTTGGTTTCAGCCTACCAATGGATGAGTGTTTGGCTCAGTGTGCGTTAGACCTTTCTGGTCGCCCATACCTGAAGTTCGATGCTAAATTCAGCCGTGAGCAAGTGGGTGATCTTTCAACCGAGATGGTGGTTCACTTCTTCCGTTCTCTAACTGATACATTGGCTTGTACGCTACACCTTTCTTCTGATGGCAATAATGATCACCACATCATTGAGAGCCTGTTCAAAGCGTTTGGCCGTACTCTTCGCCAAGCAATCAAAGTTGAAGGTAACGAGTTACCAAGCAGCAAAGGCGTTCTGTAAGGGTTCGGTATGAAAGAGCAAAAAGTCGTTATTATTGATACTGGTTGTGCCAACGTTTCATCGGTGAAGTTTGCGATTGAACGTTTGGGCTACGCAGTTGAAATTTCAAAAGAACCAGAAGTGGTTCTTGCTGCCGACAAGCTATTCCTACCCGGTGTAGGTACAGCAAGTGAGGCAATGAAGAACCTGCAAGAGCGTGACCTTGTTACCCTTGTCAAGCAAGTTGAGAAGCCTCTGCTGGGTATCTGTCTAGGTATGCAGCTGTTAGGCAAACTGTCTCAAGAGAAAGGTCAAAAGGCTGATGAGTTAGTTGAATGCCTAGGTTTGTGTGATGGCGAAGTTCGTTTACTTGAAACGGGCGACTTACCATTACCACACATGGGTTGGAACACAGTAACAGCAACGCCTAATCACCCGCTATTTAAAGACATTGAAGAAGGCGAATACTTCTACTTTGTTCATAGCTTCGCAATGCCAGTGGGCGACTACACAATCGCACAATGTGATTACGGTAATCCGTTCACTGCGGCGGTTCAAAGTGGCAATTATTATGGTGTTCAGTTCCACCCAGAGCGATCTTCGAAAGCTGGCTCTAAGCTGATTCAGAACTTCTTGGAATTGTAATAAGGATTAGGCAGCGGCTAACGTTGCCATATAAGGAATGTAAATGATTATTCCCGCGTTAGATTTAATTGAAGGCCAAGTAGTTCGCTTATTCCAAGGAGACTACGGGCAAGTAACAGAATACAAAGTAGACCCAGCAGAGCAGTTTAATCTGTACCACCAAGCTGGCGCTGGCTGGCTGCACCTTGTTGACTTAACGGGCGCAAAAGACACAACGGCTCGTCAGTTAGACTTGATTGCTAAGCTCCTTGCTAGCACGCCTGCGAACATCCAGATTGGTGGTGGCGTGCGTAACGAACAAGATGTCGTTGACCTGCTAGAAGCTGGCGCACAGCGCGTTGTGGTTGGTTCTACAGCCGTTAAGCAACCTGAGTTGGTGAAAGGTTGGATGGAGAAGTATGGCGCGGAAAAAATCGTGCTGGCTCTAGACATCAACATTGATGAAAGCGGCACACGTAAAGTGGCGATTTCAGGTTGGCAAGAAGATTCAGGTGTGACTATTGAAGCGCTGATTGAAGACTACCTCACGGTTGGCCTTAAACACGTGCTGTGTACCGATATTTCACGTGACGGCACGCTAGAAGGATCAAACGTAGAGCTCTATGTTGATCTTTGTAAGCAGTACCCACAAGTGCAATTCCAATCATCGGGCGGCATTGGCAGCCTAGCTGATATCGAAGCGCTTAAAGGCAGCGGTGTTGCGGGTGTGATTGTGGGTCGTGCGCTACTTGATGGCAAGTTTACCGCAGAGGAGGCATTTGCATGTTGGCAAAGCGAATAATCCCTTGTTTGGATGTCCGTGACGGACAAGTGGTTAAGGGCGTTCAGTTCCGTAACCACGAAATTATTGGTGACATCGTTCCGCTAGCACAACGCTATGCAGAAGAGGGCGCCGATGAATTGGTATTTTATGACATCACCGCATCAAGTGATGGCCGTGTGGTCGATAAAAGCTGGGTGAAACGCGTAGCTGAAGTGATCGATATCCCTTTCTGTGTCGCTGGTGGTATTAAATCAGCAGAAGATGCAGCGCGCATTCTTGAGTTTGGTGCGGATAAAGTGTCAATCAACTCACCGGCATTGGCTAATCCACAGCTGATTACTGACCTTGCTGATAAGTTTGGCGTTCAGTGTATCGTTGTCGGTATCGATTCATACTTCGACAAAGAAACCGGTAAATATCAGGTTTACCAATTTACAGGCGATGAAGCGCGTACTAAAGCAACCAAATGGGAAACCAAAGATTGGGTGCAGGAAGTACAGAAGCGTGGCGCAGGTGAGATTGTGTTAAACATGATGAACCAAGATGGCGTTCGTAACGGCTATGATATCGATCAGTTAAACATGGTGCGTGAAGTGTGTAATGTGCCATTGATTGCCTCTGGTGGCGCTGGTGCAATGGAGCACTTTGCTGAAGCTTATAAAAAGACCAACGTGGATGGAGCACTTGCGGCTTCGGTATTCCACAAACAAGTCATCAATATTGGTGAACTTAAACAGTATTTAAAACAACAAGATGTAGAGGTGCGACTATGAGTTTTGAACCCGTAAGCTTATCAAAAACAGAAGTAGGCGCATTGTCAGAGCGTATTAACTGGGAAAAAGTAGATGGCTTAGTGCCAGCGATTGTTCAAGATTACCAGTCAAGCCAAGTGCTAATGATGGGATACATGAACCCAGCCGCACTTGAGAAAACGGGTGAAACTGGCAATGTGACGTTTTTCTCTCGCACAAAAGAGCGTCTTTGGACGAAAGGTGAAACGTCGGGCAATGTATTGCAACTGCAAAACATCGCCTTGGACTGTGACAGCGACACCTTACTGGTTAAAGTTAATCCCATTGGTCCAACGTGCCACACAGGTACAACAACGTGTTGGGATGGAGACAAGCAAGAAGAGTCTCAGATGGTGTGGCTTCATCAGCTTGAGCAGCTATTGGCTGCCCGCAAGGACGCCGATCCTGAATCTTCTTATACTGCCAGTCTATATGCCCGTGGCACCAAGCGTATTTCGCAAAAAGTGGGCGAAGAAGGCGTTGAAGTCGCGCTTGCGGCGACGTCGGGCGATAAGGCGGAGTTAGTGTGTGAATCAGCAGATTTGATTTACCACCTAATGGTTCTTCTTCAAGACCAAGGCTTATCGATGGATGATGTGGTAAACAAGCTGAAAGAGCGTCATAAGTAAGCTCTCTTTAGATTAATAGAACCGCGTAAAAGACAGACAAAAGCCCCGCAAACAAACATGTTTACGGGGCTTTTTAGTTTTTTAATTTTCAAGATTTCAAGATTTC
>NZ_JBFRJZ010000029.1:69003-134415 GCF_041469125.1 Vibrio sp. 10N.286.51.E5
TTTCAAGATTTCAAGATTTCTAAGCCCTACGTCACTTTTCTAACCTCTGACTTTGCGTCATTCCGAGGAGCCTAAGCGACATCAGGAATCTCTTCTCTTAATCTGACTTCTTAGTCGAACGAGTTACCCGCAGCACTTCTTGTATTTCTTACCACTGCCACAAATACACGGATCATTACGGCCGATTTTAAAGCTCTCAACGGTTTGATTTAAGCGTGGGTCAATTTCTGGTTGTGTAGTTTGTTCCTGCTCTGGGAAGGTACCATCAATGTAGTACCAAAGACCGTCTTCACGTATAAAGCGAGAGCGTTCTTGCATGCAGTATTGTGCGCCTTCTTCATTGAAGTAAGCTTTAAACTCAACAAAGCCTTCGTCTTGGTGCGAGCCTACCGCAGTATCGATGACTTCTAGTCCTGCCCAATCACTGTTGATAGATTCGGCAATACCTTCTCTTTGCGCTTCTGCGTTGCAGCTAGGGTGGTAAGTCGCAACAACATAGTCAACTAAACCCAACACGTGCGCTGAATAACGAGAGCGCATCAACTGTTCAGGCGTTTCAACAGCACTGTGGTGAAGGTGCGCTGATTCACAGCACTGTTGGTAAGTATTTTTGCTACCGCATGGGCATAAAGACATAGTCAGATCCTGTAAAAATGGCCTCTATTAAGAGGCCATAAGTGAATGCGTGGGAGTTTACCAAGAAACGATCGCTCACCAAAGTTTAGTTTCTGTTGAAGTTATTGAAATTATCAAAGTGTTAGCGCGAAGTTTACTATTTCAAGGCTGGAGACAATAGCTCTTGAGCCCAAGTCGTCGCTTCGTCATAAGCTTGACCAAGTTGAGCTTCACTCAGTTTGAGAAGCTGGCGAATACGAGTCGCTTCTTCCCAACGAGCTTGCTCATACGCAACCACCATCGCCAATACAGCACCTAACACGCCTTTACGTTGAATCAAGGCTTGTTTGATCTCGATGTCGATCGGCACTGAATCGAGTACTTGTTTCAATGGTTGGTCAAAGAGTGAGTCCAACAGAGAGAACATACCGGTCAAAAAGGCTTGTCCAGGCTCAACCTTAACATTCATCTTCTCAACCAAGAGTTCACACTGACGTGCGCGTATTACCGCTAAGCCATAAAGTGAGTCCGGCTTATCTTCTTTCGCGGATGCGATAGCCACCAGTGAAACGAACTTACGCAGTTTCTGTTCACCAAGGTAAATAAGCGCTTGGCGGAATGAACGAATCGTTGTTGGTGAACCGCCAGCGGAGTTTACGTAGGTAAGTAGCTTATACGACATGGTCACATCGAGCGTAATCAAACGCTCTACTTCACCAAAGTCGATAGGGTCGTGCGCAATCTCTTTTAACAGCTGAACGGTCGTCAGGAATGCCGGGTTGAGCGCACGCGTTTGGATCATCTCTGGCTTGCTAAAGAAATAACCTTGAAAGTAGGTGAAGCCTGCTTTTTTCGCTTCTTGGTATTCTTCGTACGTTTCTACTTTCTCAGCAAGGAACTTGATATCTAGCCCTTTGAGAGAGTTCATAAACATCGCTGCTTTGGCAATTGGCGTCAAACGGATATCGAACTTGATAATTGAAACGTAGGGTAAGAAGCGCTTCCAAGCTTTACTTGGCACAAAGTCGTCTAGCGCAATGGTATAACCCGCGTCAAAGATGGTTTTGATTGCTTCAAGTAATTCGTCTGTTGGTTCGCAGTCTTCAAGAACCTCAACAACGAGGCTTTCTTTGGGGAACAGAGTAGGGACTAAGTTGATTAGGCTTGCATATGGGAAGTTCACGAACCCAAGCTTATCACCCAACGTATTATAGTGGGTCGATAAGAAGTGATCGGAAAGCAAACGGCTAGTAGCGAGCTCCGGCTCTACTTCAGGGAAAGTGTTCTTAGGACCATCCCTGAATAGCAACTCGTAACCTATGGTTTTCTTGCCTGTGTCGAGTATTGGTTGACGCGCTACGTATGAATATTTCAACTTGGTACTGTGTTCGGTTTATTTCTGGTAGAGAGATAATAGCTAATTCACTAGAAATTACCATACACTTTCTAAGAAAGTCTGACCGACAATAATAATCAAAGTGAAAGTTTAAGCGTGATGTTAAAAGCTATTGCTAAACGCTCGATTCTGTAGTTCAAAACTTTGCGGCGTGAACACCAGCACTGAGCCTTGCGTATACCAATCGCCAAGTACGATACGGGTTTTAGTGCAATTGTTAGCATTAAATGTATGGATGTCTGGGCGGTGAGTATGGCCGTGGATCATCAGATCGACATTGTTTCGTTCCATCACATCTTCGACTTCTTGCTGTGTCACATCCATGATGTCGAGAGACTTGGTCTGCTTGTCATCTTTGATATCTGATTGAACCTTTGAAACAATTTTCTTCTTGATGAAAAATGGAATTCGGTTGAAGACCCATTGTAACCATGGCTGATGCACTTTTTCGCGAAAGGCGAGGTACTTTACATCTTCAGTACATAGGGTATCTCCATGCAATACTACCGCTTTTTGCCCGTAGATATCGATCGTAGAAACTTCGTCGAGAAGTTGTACGCCCGTTTGCTTAGCAAATTTTTTGCCGACTAAGAAGTCGCGGTTCCCTTGAGTAAAGTAACAAGGCACGCCTGTTTTCACTAAGTCGATAAACGCTTGGCGGATAGAAGTCGCGAATTCACTCTTATCATCGTCACCAATCCAGAATTCGAAAAGGTCACCTAATACGTAAAGTGCATCCGCTTCTACGGCTTCTTTCTTCATAAAGGTTAAGAAGCAGTCTGTGATGTCTTGTCGTGACGGAGAAAGGTGCAGATCTGATATAAAATATGTTTTCATAGGTCTAAAAAAAGGGAGCGATTCGCTCCCTATATCCTGATTTTATCGGCTCATCAATACTAACCGAAAGCGATGAATTAAGCTTCGATTGTAGTACCAGTGATGATCACTTCTTCTAGAGGTACATCTTGGTGCATACCCATAGAACCAGTGCTAACACCTTTAATCTTGTTTACGATGTCCATGCCTTCAACAACTTCTGCGAATACACAGTAGCCCCAACCGTCTAGGCTTTCGCTACGGAAGTTTAGGAAAGAGTTGTCGTTAACGTTGATGAAGAACTGAGAGCTGGCTGAATGCGGTTCCATAGTACGAGCCATTGCTAGCGTACCAACTTTGTTCGCTAGACCGTTGTTTGCTTCGTTCTTGATCGTTGCACGAGTTGCCTTTTCTTTAAGGCCAGAAGTCATGCCGCCGCCTTGAATCATGAAACCATCGATAACACGGTGGAATAGTGTGTTGTCGTAGAAACCGTCACGGCAATACTGTAGAAAGTTTGCGCTTGTTTCTGGTGCTTTTTCTTCGTTAAGTTGAACTTTGATATCACCAAAATTTGTGTGAAGGATGATCATGATTGTTACCTTACTGTCTTTTTAATATGAAGTTCGAATTCTAGCGCATGTTGGCGGACTTTCAAATCATCAAATCATTCACTTAACTCAGATGTTTAAAGTAATTCCTGCTTTTGGGGATTACCTATTAAGGTATGACTTGTTATACTGCGAGCTTATTTTGATTAATCCATAAAATAGATAGAGATCATGCTGAAGATATATAACACGCTCACAAGACAGAAAGAGGAATTCAAACCAATTACAGCTGGCAAAGTCGGCATGTATGTCTGTGGGGTAACCATATACGATCTCTGTCATATTGGTCATGGTCGTACGTTCGTTTCTTTCGACGTAGTAACTCGTTACCTTCGTTACCTTGGTTACGATTTGAATTTCGTTCGTAACATCACAGATATCGATGACAAAATCATCAAACGCGCTAACGAAAACGGTGAGTCTTGTGACTCTCTGACTGAGCGTTTAATCGGTGAGATGCACGCTGACTTTGATGCATTGAACATGAAGCGTCCAGATGTTGAGCCTCGTGCGACAGAATACATCACTGAAATCATCGAGCTTGTTGAAAAGCTGATTGAACGTGGTTTCGCATACGTTGCAAGCAACGGCGACGTGATGTTTGAAGTAAAGAAATTCGACGAATACGGTAAGCTTTCAAAGCAAGACCTTGATCAGCTTCAAGCGGGTGCTCGCGTTGATGTTGAATCTGCAAAACGCAGCCCACTAGACTTCGTTCTTTGGAAGATGTCTAAGCCAGGTGAACCTACATGGGAATCGCCATGGGGCCCGGGTCGTCCAGGTTGGCACATCGAATGTTCAGCAATGAACTCGTCTATTCTTGGTAACCACTTCGATATCCACGGTGGTGGTTCAGATCTGCA
Organism: Vibrio sp. 10N.286.51.E5; assembly: GCF_041469125.1. Taxonomy (NCBI): domain Bacteria; kingdom Pseudomonadati; phylum Pseudomonadota; class Gammaproteobacteria; order Vibrionales; family Vibrionaceae; genus Vibrio; species Vibrio sp. 10N.286.51.E5. The sequence continues at coordinate 73,305 of NZ_JBFRJZ010000029.1, forward strand.
GTTCCCTCACCACGAAAACGAAATCGCACAGTCTTGCTGCGCGCACGGCACTCAGTATGTAAATACTTGGATGCACAGTGGTATGGTGATGGTAGACAAAGAGAAGATGTCTAAGTCACTAGGTAACTTCTTCACTATCCGTGACGTGCTAGCACATTACGATGCTGAAACGGTACGTTACTTCCTAATGTCTGGTCACTACCGTAGCCAGCTAAACTACAGCGAAGATAACCTAAACCAAGCTCGCGCATCACTAGAGCGTCTATACACGTCACTTCGTGGCCTAGACCTTACAGCCGCTCCTGCCGGTGGCGAAGAGTACGTGACTCGATTCTCTACAGCGATGAACGATGATTTCAACACACCTGAAGCTTATTCAGTACTGTTTGAAATGGCTCGTGAAATCAACCGTATCAAGTCTGAAAGCATTGAAAAAGCAAGTGCACTAGGTGCATTGATGCGTGAACTAGCAGACATCATCGGTATTCTTCACCAAGAGCCAGAAGCCTTCCTACAAGGTGATGCGGCAGGTAACGACGACGAAGTGGCTGAAATCGAAGCGTTGATCAAACTGCGTAACGACTCTCGTGCTTCAAAGGATTGGGCAAATGCCGACCTTGCACGTGATAAGCTAAACGAGTTGGGTATTGTTCTGGAAGATGGCCCAGAAGGTACGACTTGGCGTCGTAAGTAAATCTTATAAAAAGGGCTGATTTTCAGCCCTTTTTTCTAGCACGAATTCTCTATTTTCACCTTTTCTATCTTCAACTTTTAATTAACAGGAATATTTCTGTGGCTCAGATGTATTTTTATTACTCGGCAATGAATGCGGGTAAATCAACAACGCTTCTTCAATCTTCATTCAACTACCAAGAACGTGGCATGACGCCAGTGATCTTTACGGCAGCTTTGGACGATCGCTATGGTATCGGTAAAGTGAGCTCACGAATTGGTCTGCAATCTGAAGCTCAGCTGTTTAAAAATGACACCAACATGTTTGATGCGATCAAAAAGCTCAATGAGGAAGAAAAGCGTCATTGTGTTTTGATCGATGAGTGCCAATTTTTATCGAAGGAGCAGGTGTACCAATTAACAGAAGTGGTTGATAAGCTGCACATCCCTGTACTTTGTTACGGCCTACGTACCGATTTCCTGGGTGAACTGTTTGAAGGTAGCCGTTACTTACTGTCTTGGGCAGATAAACTTGTTGAGCTTAAAACAATTTGTCACTGTGGCCGTAAAGCGAACATGGTAATTCGTACCGACGAGCACGGTGTGGCGATTGCTGAGGGCGACCAAGTGGCTATTGGCGGTAACGACAAATACGTTTCTGTTTGCCGTCTGCACTACAAAGAAGCGTTAGGTAAATAAGCAGCTCTATTTGCTAACGCGAAAGAACGAAAAACGGTGACCAAGTGTCACCGTTTTTGTTTATTGGGCCTGTGTTTTGCTTTCTTCCAAGCCGAGCTTTTGTTTTATTTCCTGCCGAGCTTTTACTTTGTTCAAAGTCTAACTTTTGCTTATTCGAAACCGAGCTTCTTCAATGCTTGATAGGCGTGGTCAACGTCGTCGGGGATCGGCATCTCAATCTGAAAGCCTTTCTCTGGGTAGGATTTGATTCGCTCGTAATCAGCAATTAATGCGCCTAACACCATATCTAACGGCAACTCTTCGTTAAAGTAATCATCCCAAGTTTGCCATCGCGACGTCACGGTAATCTCGGAAGTTTCGTCAGGCCATTGTTTACTGAAGGTTGCGTAGGTACGTTTCTCCATGAAGGGCTTCTGAACTAAGGTTAGCCTCTTCGGCGATAACCCTTTTTCTGTCAGCAACTCATGAGTGAATCGTACATTTTCCCCAGTATTTGTTGCGTGTTTCTCTATGATAATGTCAGAGTCAGGCACGCCACAATCCCGTGCGATAGAAGCGAATGTTTCTGCTTCTGAGCGTTCAAAGCTTCTTTCGGTAAAGCGCCCCACACCGCCAGAAAAAACGATGTAAGGCGCGATCTGTTGGTGATAAAGCTCGGCTGCATATTCAGCTACGCGAGTATCGTTGCTACACAATACAAAGATACAGTCGGAAGGCGTAACCTTGTGACCCATCGACATAAAGTTCCAAAGGGTGTCGACTGAGCGATGCAGTTTTATGTTGGGATTTTTGTTAGCAATAGATTGTTCAGTCATGAAGTGCGTCCAGTGTGGATTCGAATTTAAATGAATAACCTAAGTCGAGAATCTTCTTCGAAGAGATTAACTTGTCTGGGGTATCAACAACAGCGGGCAGAGGCTCACTGCTGTTGGCGCTTTTCAGTGCCGCGGCATAAAACTCCGCCTTACTGACTGTATTTGGTGTGGTCACGTTAACTATTTCATTGTGCAGTTGACTGATAGCGAAATCGACAGCACCAATTGCATCATCAAGGTGCAGCATGTTGGCTGGAGCTTGAGTGCTGACTTGTTTTAACTTGCTTGCGAAGCGTGATGGGTGACGGCTTGGGCCGATTAAGCCACTAAAGCGAAGAATGGTGTAGTCGATACCGGAATCAATCACTGACTGTTCAGCTTGCAGCATGATTCGTGCGTTATCGGAAAATAAAGACGCGTGCTCGTTATCTGAGGTCGAAAGGGGGAGTGATGCATCCAGCTCGTTCAGCACACCCGGCTTAGTTGGGTATACCGTAGTTGAACTAACCATAATGAGCTTTTTAATGTTGGCCTTTTGGCATGCATTGGTGAGTTGCTGCCAGTGGTCGGCATACTCTTGTCCTGCTCCTTTTCTAAAGCCAGGAGGGAAGCTGCCAATCACAATTTCAGTGTTGTTTTCGAGTAACAATGAATAGAGTCGCCCGATAGTCTGTTGTGGATCGGATGAATCAAAGCTAAACACTTCACATGGAATTTGTTCGCTACCAATGGCATCTGCTCCCGCTTGGGTCGTTTTCGTGACCACTACTCGGTTACCATGTTTTTCTAAATGTTCAGATAAAGGTGCACCTACCCATCCTGCACCGACAATAAATATAGAAGCCATGTGTTCCTCACAACTGCAAATGACGAATTTACAATAAGCCTAACAAAGCTTTGCCCAAAAATGAAAAAACTCCACGGCCGAAGCAAGTGGAGTTTTTACTAGAACAATGGAGCTTTAGTTTAGTACGCGAAGAAGCTTGTCTGCGCGCTCTGCCATCTCGATACCTTCATCTGTTAGGTAACCGCCGTCTGGCTGAGTACAAAGGTTTTTTTCGAATAGGCGCTTAACAGCGTCTTGAGTTTCTTGAGCTGCCTCTTGATGGACTTTAATTCCAGTAGCTGCACTACTTACATCAAATTGAAGAAGGAGGTTTAAATCAGCAATATGTTCAGCGTTGTACTTCATAATTAACCTATATATTCATAACGTTCTCTACCTTCACCTTAGTGCGCATTCTCGGCTCAGGCAATAGCAAATAAAGAGAATTGATAAGTGATACCAAATTGATTGATTAATCATCGAGTGATGAGTTTATTTTGGTTATATTGGGTGATTTGCACCCACTTAAATCATCAGTGATGTTTATTGCTAAGTGGTTGTAATATATTGTGACTAGAAATATTTTGCATTGAGCGAATATTGTATAAAAAGGATATGCATAAGTGAGAGCGAACAAAGTAGCATTAACGATCAGTATGCTATTTGCTATCTCAGGTTGTCAAAGCACACCCTCAGAGCAGACAGACGCGAACCAAACCACAAACAACAATAATGAATCGACAATAGAGGTCCGTTCATTTCAGTCTGTCCAAAGCGTTTACTCCGAATGGGAAGTTAAGCTTGAAGACCATGCTCAATTGTCTCTCTATGCACCAGAGAATTACAATGAACTATTAGACGCATGGGATGATGCTGAAAGCATTTATGCGGACTTACTTAAAGACGAAACTCGGATAACCAAGAGTTACTCCATTTTTTCGAGCCTAACTTACGCTGAAGCCTTCGATGAAAAAATCGCTTTGATCAAATCAAACTATGACTCGATCTTAGTGTTAAAGAAGAAGGCTGATCGAGTACTCGCGGATTCGATTGTCCAAATGGATTACCTGAAGTTTCTTGGCGCAGATACCATGTTTACCTCGAGCTACAAACGTTTGTATTCAGAATACAGCGAGTTGTTCGAGTATGTGCTGGTCGATGAGCTTGAAGACGCTCAAGAAGCGCAGGTGGAATTTCTTAACAATGCTCGCTTACTAGAAGTTAAAGTGGCGCATAAGAAATACATCGAACCTTTGAAGAACGAATTAGAGTTCTTGGAAGATGAAGATTTCGATGACGTTGTTCCACTGACGTTTGCTAAAGCGGCATCTCAAATTGCTTTGGCAGAAAGCCAAGTGAAAGCCAGTCCCCGTGAAAAGTCTATCATTGAAGACGCAGTTCACGCTGCGGAGTTCGAATTAAACCACGTACGCAGTGTTGCTCATGAAGTCAAAGTGCTGGCGAGCGTAAAAGGCGACCAGTTCGAACAGTCGGTTTTGAATGCAGAGAACCAGTTATTGAGCATTTCACGAGTGGTTAATGATGAAGATCACCGTGATGTTGTATTGCGTCTTCAGTCTCAAAAAATTGTAGCGAGTGTTAAAGCGCTGAAAGGCTCAGACATGACGGCGTCATTAAAGTCAGAGATTAAAACTTTGACTGAGCAATTAGCTAAGCAGGAGTCTGAAAACCAGAAGCAAGCGCAGCAACTGTCTGAAGCAACCAAGCACAGTGAGTTGCTCGGTGAGCAGATTACCAAGAGTGATGCTCACATTAAAAGCTTAGAAGAGTTAGTGGATAGTTTGAAAAGCTTAGGTGGCAAAGTGGCCAACGAAAGTGACTCTGATGTGATGTCCCCAGCTGTTGAATCTACTCTAGAGGATTCAACCCTAGAACAATCATCAGAAGAAGTGATTGAACCTTCGGTTTAGCATCACTAATTTCTTTATTTGTGATTGAGTTAAAAGCGCCTTAGGGCGTTTTTTTACGTTCTGTTGATCTATGTCAAAATCTAGAAATAAAAGCGCTCTGTGAGCCATTTTAGTGTACGTTATTCTTTGATTTTTAACGTAACTTGTTGATATTTATAGATGTGTTGTTTTCTATGCTGATAACTAATCATTCAGCAGAGTTTTCTTTTTACTACTAAAGTCGTATGAATTTGGAATAACTCGGACTATTTGCTTTCAACAAGGCTGTGAGAGCTATTTTGTGCCTAAAATAGCTCTTGAATTCAGAAATGAAAGAGAGGATTATCGCGCTCCCGACGACATGTTTCAAAATGTAAATCATCATGAATCTAAACCAATTTGACTCATTATTACCGCCACAAATGGCTGAGCGCGCTGCAGATATTGGCGTAGGTAAAGCAACCAAAGATCCAATCAAATCTTTTCTCCTAGCGATTTCCGCTGGCATACATATCGGTATTGCGTTTGTGTTTTACACCATCGTAACGACTGGTGCTGGTGATTTGCCGTGGGGTATTACTCGCTTATTAGGTGGCCTTGCATTTAGCTTGGGCTTAATTCTCGTTGTTGTTACCGGTGGTGAGCTATTTACCAGTTCGGTGCTGACTCTGGTTGCTCGTGCAAGTGGCAAGATTAGTTGGCGCACGCTCGTTAAGAACTGGGCTACAGTTTATGTAGGTAACTTGATTGGCGCATTGCTGCTGGTGGCTTGTATGTTACTGACCAAACAGTACATGTTCGACCACGGTCAAGTGGGTTTGAATGCAATGGCGATCTCCCAACATAAGATGCACCACGATTTTATCCAAGCTATCGCGCTCGGCATCATGTGTAATGTATTGGTTTGTATCGCGGTATGGATGACGTTTAGTGGACGCACACTGACTGACAAAATTGCGGTAATGATTTTGCCTGTTGCGATGTTCGTATCGGCTGGTTTCGAGCACTGTATTGCGAATATGTTCCAAGTGCCTTTAGCTATCGGCATCAAAACATTTGCTCCGGCTGAATTTTGGACAATGACAGGCGCTAACCCAGCGGACTATGTTGATCTGAACATGGCGGACTTTTTGATGAACAACTTGCTGCCCGTTACCATCGGTAACATCATTGGCGGCGGTATCTTTGTTGGCATGTGGTACTGGTTGATCTACCTACGTGACTAATAAAGGTGGCGCTATCGACAAAGATGGCGTGACTAACTCAGTTGACGAGATGAGTTAAGGCGCAGTGAAAACACTGAACTGACTTATGACATTTACAAGACGGTCTGCATTGCAGGCCGTTTTTTATTTGTGGAAAACCTACTTCTTCATCTCTCTAATGATCATCTGAGTACGCAACAGCGCTGATTACCATGTGTGTATATGTCTTTGAAATCACCCAAAGATCAAAGGCGATGATCTTCCCTTGGGTCGAAATGGACAAAAAAGGATCTATATTGATTTGGTTATCCACAGTTTCTGTGGATAACCTGTCTCAAATTCAGTGAGTAACCAGATCTAAGTGGAGCAGGGAGGCTATTTCGAAGGCTGTATTTGAGCGAGAACTCGCCCTTCTTTGGTTAAAGATGTCTTCAATGAGAGGTGAAGTGCAAGTGCTAAAGAGCAGCTCATCATCACGAAAATCGCCAGCATGATCATCAGTTGATACTTAATCGCGATCATCGGTGAAGCACCACCTAAGATCTGTCCAGTCATCATTCCCGGCAGCGTTACTAAGCCTGTGGTTGCCATAGAGGCCATGATAGGGGACATCGCTTTCTGTATTGCATTACGTACAAAAGGCGCAGCAGCATAAGTAGGAGACGCGCCTAACGCGATTGCTGCTTCATATTCTGATTTCTGTGTTTCAAAGGCACCAAACAGGTTCTGCAATGCCACGATATTACTGCTTAAGCTATTACCCAATAACATCCCTGCGATTGGGATAAGGTACTGCGCGTTAAAAACCGGTGTCGGCTTAATGATGAAAAAGCAGATGAACAAGACAATAGGTACACAAGTTACCGCAAGGCTAACGGCGACAGGAGCCAAAAGTAGGTTTCTTGGCAGTCTAGATTTTTCAACAATCGAGCTTGCACCGACGATAATCATAGTAAATAACCACAGCAAATTGACCCACAAACTATTCAAAGTGAACAAGTATTCTAGGTAAAGTCCCACCAGAAATAGCTGAATAACCATACGAATGATGCTGATAGAAGCCTCTTTGCCAAGGCCGAGTTTTAACTTGTGGTTGATGGTAATGGGTAGCAAGAGAAGTGAGCTGAAGAACAATAACTGCCACCAAGATATATCAATAACGTCTTGCATAATGTTTCCTTTTAAGTAGGTCCCCATCATATCTGAAAGTGCCAAATGATGCATTTCAGCTTCTCAGCCGTTGCTTTAAAAAATACTCAATAATTTAACAATCAAACCACAAAATATTGGTTTTTTGAGGCATTTTTGGCTACTACTTAGTAGGTAAAACGTTAAAATTGGTTACAATAAGGTTGCGCAGGTGTTGGAATTTAACATTTGTGAAATATACTTAATTCTTCACATTTGTTAATACTTTTTAATAACTTTGTTTAACTAAAAACAACTTTGGATGAGCTCAAAAAAGTATTGATTAGCAAGGGTTATAACGGGAGATTTGATTGAACCCTACTTTGAGTATGGTCTAAAATTTGTCGTTAGATACTTAAGAACTTTAGCCCCATAGAATGGGTTACTCGAAATTACTAAATACAAAATAGGCAAAATGTATGAGTGATGTTAATAAAATTGAAACTAGCGAAAAACATTCGCTGGAGTGGAAGTCTTTCCTCTTCATCGCGGTGGTTCTCTTCCCAATATTAAGTGTGGCTTTTGTAGGCGGTTACGGCTTCCTAGTTTGGGCACTGCAAGTGTTTGTATTCGGACCTCCAGGTGCTCACGGCGGCATGTAATGCCCTCTTGTAACAACATTTTTTAAAATCAATATTTAAGAGAGCTAAACATGAAATCATTTTTAGTTAAATTATGGCGCACAATGACTCGCCCAGCAGTACACATCAGTCTTGGTGTACTAACTATGGGTGGCTTTATCGCCGGTGTTATTTTCTGGGGCGGTTTTAACACAGCTCTAGAGCACACAAATACAGAAGAATTCTGTGTAAGCTGTCACACCATGCGTGACAACGTATACGTAGAACTACAAGAAACGGTTCACTGGAAAAACACTTCTGGTGTACGTGCTACTTGTCCTGACTGTCACGTTCCACATGAATGGACAGCAAAAATCGCTCGTAAGATGCAAGCTTCTAAAGAAGTATTCGCTCAAGTATTTGGTGACCTAGATACGCCTGAGAAATTCGAAGCTCGTCGTATCGAACTGGCTAAACACGAATGGGATCGCTTCTCTTCGAACAAATCTCTAGAGTGTAAAAACTGCCACAACTACGATTCAATGGATTTCGAAAACATGCGCCCAACAGCGCGTATCCAGATGAAGAACGCGGCAGAGCGTGATCAAAGCTGTGTTGACTGTCACAAAGGTATTGCTCACAACCTTCCATTAGATATGGCATCAGCGAGCGGTATTGTTGGCGAGCTAGAAAACGTAGCAAGCAGCACATCTTACGCAAATGGTTCAGACGTGATCTCTATTCGTCACCTACCAATGTACACAGATGAAACAGCTGAAGTTGAAGCGGGTCTATTAAGCCCTGCAAGTAAAGTTGCGGTTATCGACGAAAAAGGCGATATGATCAAGATTCAAATCGACGGTTGGCGTAAAGCGAAAGGCTTCGGACGTGTAATCCAAGAAGACTTCGGTATGAACATCTCAACTGCAATCTTGACGAAAGATGTATCTCAAAGTGACGTTATCACTGTTGGTGAGAAGAAAGAAGATGAGCTTACTGGCCTTCCATGGGAAGAAGTTAACCTAGCACTTTGGATGAAGAAAGAGTCTATGGTTGATAACTTCGATCCAATCTGGAACGCAGCGGGTCAAGCGTACCAATCTAACTGTTCAACGTGTCACTCACAGCCAGATGAAGCTCACTTCAGCGCTAACGGTTGGGTAGGCATGCTAGATGGTATGATTGCATTCGTTAACTTCGATACAGATACAGAAGCACTGGTTCTTAAGTATCTACAGAAGCACTCATCAGATTTTTCTGAAGGCCATCACTAATAAGACGTCAATTGGAGTAACACAATGGCAATTACAAGAAGAAGTTTTCTGAAAGGTGTCGCTACTACAAGTGCGGCATCGGTTATCGGTCCAAGCTTATTGGCGTCGGCATCAGCGTCTGCTGCAGAAACAGACGGCGCGTGGAAAGTCTCTGGTTCTCACTGGGGTGCATTCCGAGCTCGCGTTTACGCGGGTAAAGTACAAGAAATTAAACCTCTAGAAATCGATCAGCACCCAACTGAGATGTTGAAAGGTATTAAAGGTATTATCTACAGCCCATCACGTGTGCGTTACCCTATGGTTCGCCTAGATTGGTTGAAGAAGCATAAATACAGCGCAGACACACGTGGTAACAACCGCTTTATTCGTGTGACTTGGGATGAGGCACTAGACCTTGTTTACCGCGAGCTAGAGCGCGTACAGAAAGATTACGGTCCATGGGCGCTTCACACAGGTCAAACTGGTTGGAGACAAACAGGTCAGTTCCATAGCTGTACTAACCACATGCAACGTGCAATGGCACTTCACGGTTACTCTGTGAAGAAAATCGGTGACTACTCAACAGGTGCTGGTCAAACGATCATGCCTTACGTGCTAGGTTCTACTGAAGTTTACGCACAAGGTACATCTTGGGAACTTATCCTAGAAAACAGTGACAACATTGTTCTTTGGGGTAACGATCCAGTTAAAAACCTTCAAGTAGGTTGGACATGTGAGACTCACGAGTCGTTCGCATACCTAGAACAGCTGAAAGAAAAAGTTGCTAAGAAAGAGATCAACGTTGTTTCTGTTGACCCTGTTAAAAACAAAACAGGTCGTTACCTAGAAAACGAGCAAATGTACATCAACCCACAAACTGATGTGGCGTTCATGCTTGGTGTTGCTCACGTTCTTTACAACGAAGGCCTATACGACAAGAAGTTCATCGAAACTTACTGTCTAGGTTTTGAAGATTTCATCAAGTACGTTCAAGGTGAAACGAAAGACAGAGTTGAGAAGACGCCAGAATGGGCTTCTGCTATCTGTGGCGCAAGCGCGGACTCTATTCGTGACTTCGCTAAGATGCTGGTTAACGGTCGTACACAGATTCTTGTTGGTTGGAGTATCCAACGTCAAGAGCACGGTGAACAACCTTACTGGATGTGTGCAGTTATCGCAGCAATGGTTGGCCAAATTGGTCTACCGGGCGGTGGTATCTCTTACGGTCACCACTACTCTGGTATCGGTGTATCTTCAACTGGCTTCGCTGCTCCGGGTTCTTTCCCGCTGAACATCGACCAAGGTCAATCACCTAAGTACACCAACACAGATTACAACGGCTACAGCCGCGTAATCCCAGTTGCTCGTTGGGTTGATAGCTTGCTAGAGCCTGGTAAGAAGATCAAAGCGAATGGTTCAACGGTAACACTACCTGATATCAAGATGATGGTATTTAGTGGTAACAACCCGTGGCACCACCACCAAGATCGCAACAAGATGCGTAAAGCATTCAAGAGCCTACAAACTGTAGTGGCTGTTGATTTTGCTTGGACTGCAACTTGTCGTCACTCTGACATCGTGCTTCCTGCATGTACTCAGTGGGAACGAAACGATATTGATGGTTATGGCGCATACTCTGGCCGTGGTTTGATCGCAATGCACAAGCTAGTGGATCCTCTGTTCCAGTCTAAGACTGACTTCGAGATCATGTCTAGCCTAACTAAGCGTTGGGGTCGTTACGACGATTACACGCGTGGTATGGACGAAATGCAGTGGGTTAAATCACTGTACGACGAATGTCGCGCTTCAAATGAAGGCAGCTTTGAAATGCCTGAATTTGCTGAGTTCTGGGAGAAAGGTTTCCTAGACTTCGGTAAAGGTAAGCCATGGACTCGTCACGCTTCATTCCGTGAAGATCCAGAGATCAACGCACTAGGTACACCTTCTGGTTTCATCGAAATCACAAGCCGTACTGTTGGCAATATGGGCTACGAGCACTGTCAAGAACACCCAATGTGGTTCGAGAAATCTGAACGTTCACACGGTGGTCCAGGCTCTGACAAACACCCGTACTGGCTACAATCTTGTCACCCAGACAAGCGTCTTCACTCTCAGATGTGTGAATCTGAAGAGTGGCGTGCGACTTACGCGGTACAAGGCCGTGAGCCAATCTACATCAACCCAGTAGATGCTAAGAAGAAAGGCATCAAAGATGGCGATGTAGTACGTGTGTTCAACGACCGTGGTCAACTACTAGCGGGTGCTGTTCTAATGGATAGCTATGCTCCTGGTGTTGTTCGTATCGAAGAAGGTGCTTGGTACGGTCCGATCAACGAGAAAGTGGGCGCGCTAGATACATACGGCGATCCAAACACACTGACTCAAGATATCGGTACGTCTGAACTTGCTCAAGCAACGTCAGCAAACACATGTTTGGTTGATTTCGAGAAGTTCCAAGGCAAACTGCCTCCAGTAACTTCATTCGGTGGTCCAATCGAAGTTTCTTAAGTCTTGTCTTAAGAACCAAGATTAAAGCTTGAATTAAAGCCCCTGTAAGCACTCTTACAGGGGCTTTTTGTATTTTTGATATCAGTGTTGGTGTTTCTAAATAAGCATTATACAGGGCTAATAGAGGGCGTTTTTGAGACAGGCTGTAACGCGCTGTTTGAGAGAGGTGGTAGAAGCAGTGAAGCAGGAAGGGAATGTAAAAAGAACCTGTGGAAAGACTTAAGCAGGCGGAAACAAAAAGGCCGATACAAAGTACCGACCTTACAGAAGCCTATGGAGTTAACTCTACTCAAGTTAGATCTCAAATATAAACCAGTAGCTATAAGCACAGATTAGTGCGGGCACACTAGAGTATAAGGTCGCGACCAGTGCCGCTTTGGGAGCCATCGCAATCGCAGGGAATAGCGCGTCACCATCATTTGAAATTGCGTTACCTACCTGAGCCGAAAGTGGCAGGGCGCCTGAAAGGTATAAGCTAGTGACCAATAATTGCGGTCCACAGCCCGGTAGCAAACCCATCAACACGCCAGCCAGGGGGAGCATGATGCCCCAGCTTGAGAATAGCGTCGCAAAATCAACATTTGCTATCACAGAGCCAAATTCAAAGAAAAGAAAGGCAACCACAACCCACGCTGTCACAAAGTTGGTGTCTTGAGCGGTTTTTTGCAGTGGATGTGAGCCTAAACATTTCTCATCTTCACTTACTGCTGATTTGTAATCTTCAATTTCCCGAGTGAGGCCCCATAGAAACATCGAGCTAATCAATAAAATTGTTCCCGCCCATTCCATCGACATTTCAGGCAACGCGAGTAACTCGTTTACATCGACTTGAAAAGAGCCAAGTAGAGCTACTGCAGCGCCGGGAATAATCAGCACTGACCATAGGTAACCTTGCAGGTTGATCGCCTTTTTAGAGACGGATTCTTTGTCTTGGGATTGAGATGAGCAACTGTGAACGGCTTCATTTTTCTCTGCTTTTTTTGGGCGTAAGAAGTCGTCTGCGTGAAACAAGTTAATGATTCGGCCTGACGCAGTACCCACGATCACGCCCATCGCCATCATGGCTAAACCTGTCTTAGGCTCGCTCGCTATGAGCAGGAAGGCCGCATCACCCATGGTTGAGACGAGCACAGCAACAACTGCGCCGAATCCGAGTTTGCCCGAGATAAATTGTGTGGTAACCACTATCGCACCGCCACAGCCGGGCAACGCGCCCATGAGAGCCGCGAATACCACTTGGTTTGAACGAGATTGATGGACGAGCTTATTGAAGACGTTATCTTTGTTTATGTACAGACTTAACCAGTGGTAAATAGCCAAGGTTAAAGCAACATAACAAGACACTGCCCAAAACGCGTCTGACAAAGTAGTCACCGTCAGCTCTCGTGTAGCTGGGGCTGCAACCAAAGCTGCAAGTGAGACAGGCAAAAGCAGGCGCTTAAATGACAGTGAAAACTGAGTTGTTTTCGCAGCACTACTGCTTGGCAAAAAAGAGATTAGTCGATCCATAGGTGTTACTCAAAATTAGTGGCTTAAGATAAATATATACGAATGATAATAATTATCAATTGCATTTGTTGTTTTTTTATCTATTGTTACTATTGGCTAAACCCACGAAACATGACCAATCTAAAAAAATGAGGTAAAGTATGGCTAATAAAGAGAGGCTCTAAAGGTAGAGTCATAATTGTTAGTGTAATAGGAAGAAACATGATTTTAGTTGTTGGTCACAAAAACCCTGATAGTGACAGTATTTGTAGTGCGTTAGTTGCAACTGAGCTTCTTAAGGCTCGTGGCGAGGAAGCGACACCAATTCGCCAAGGCGAGATCAACCGCGAAACTCAACACATTCTAGAAGTCGCTGGTGCTGAAAAGCCAGAGCTTCGTACTTCTGTTGCTGGTGAGAAAATCTGGCTAGTAGACTACTCAGATCTAGCACAAGCACCAGATGATGTTGCTGATGCAGAGATCGTAGGTATTGTTGATCACCACCGTCTAGGCGACGTGATGACAGTAAACCCAATGGAAGCTTGGATCTGGCCTGTTGGTTGTACAAACACTGTACTTTTCAACATGTTCAAGATTGAAGGTCACGCAATCTCTCAACAAATCGCTAAACTAATGATGTCTGCAATTCTTTCAGACACAGTTGGTTTCGCTTCTCCAACATGTACTCAAAAAGACAAAGACGCGGTTGCTGAGCTTGCTGAAATTGCTGGCGTAACTGACGTTGATGCATTCATCAAAGCGCTTCTAATCGCAAAAACAAACATCGAAGGCCTATCTGCTGCACAGCTAGTAGAAAAAGACCTTAAAGGCTACCCATTCAACGGTCGTGATGTTGTTGTTGGTCAAGTTGAACTTGCGACTCTTGAGCAAGTAGACGGCATGATCGAAGCGCTAGAAGCTGATCTTGAAGAGCGTTGTGAGAAAGACGGTCTAGCGTTCGCAGCGGTAATGCTAACAGATATCACTACTGCTCAAACTCGTCTTCTATACAAAGGTGAGTGGGCTGAGAAATTGGTTAAGCACGAGAAAGGCGGCGTATTAATGATGGAAAATACACTAAGCCGTAAGAAGCAAGGCTGGCCTTGGCTACAAGGTGAGCTTGTTTAATCAAGTCGCTTAATATTAAACGCCTGCTTATTTAGCAGGCGTTTTTCTTTGAAGTAGACTTTCTTCTTCATCGATAATGTTTGAAGTTAACAACACTCGGCATAAAATAGCTTTAAGAGCAAAGTTACTGACTAAAGTAGGAAATTAAGATGACTACACAGCTAGACGATAAAAAAATCGCTGAAATCAACAAGTATACGGGCGAGCAACGCCTGAAATACTGTGTGAAAGAAATCGTAGCAAACCGTGAAGTATGGATCTTAACCGATGAACACGGTTGTGTAATGCTGAACACAGAAGATGAAGATTGTGTTCCAGTATGGCCAAACCAAGAGTTCGCAGAATCATGGGCAACGGGTGATTGGTCTGAGTGTAAAGCTGAGTCTATTTCGTTGAACAAATGGCACAGTCGCTGGACGAACGGTCTAGAAGACGACGAACTTGCTGTTGTAGTATTCCCGAACGAGCAAGAAGAAGGCGTTATCTTGTTCCCGGATGAGTTCGACTTCGAATTGAAAAAGCAGGCAGCTAAGCGCTAGTTCTTTCGTAATACAGTAACATCGTAAGTCAGCGTTGCCTTTCTTAGGCAGCGCTATGATTCAATTATCCCATCTAAGTTACTTCCAACGTATATTCGTCAATACCCAATCAACTGATACAAAGGCGCTTGCTGTGCGGCTTTAGAAGCTTGCTGAAGCACACCTGTTTTGCTGTATCTCTTGAGTATCTTTCGAACGATAGGTTTTACTTCAGATTTTGTCATTCCAGCTTTCAATTCTGGTTCATACAGCAATTGCAGTAGCACTACGTCTAACGGCGATAATAAGTCTTCTGGCGTGTGGTCGTTGAAAATAGAAGGGTAGGCTTTATCTGAATCATTCGGCAGGCCTAGAACTTGTGTGATCTCTTCCACGATACAGGCGACCAGCTTACCTCGCGATCTTGCCTGATCAACCGGGATTACAATCCCAGCGTATACAATCTCGCCTTTAGAATTGGTTCTATAGCCCGCCGTGCAGATGGCTCTATTTAAATGTTGAGTTGATTTGAGCTTGAGCACCGATTTCGCCTCAGATACCCACTGGCTCTGCCTTGTGTATATCCATTTAACGTTCGCTTCGGACTCTTTACTGACGATTGTTATTGGATGTTGGGTGACTTCAGATAAGTGTTTGATATGAAGCTCTGTGATCTCTTGATGCAGTTCCTCATCGCCCACTCGATGATCGATCCAAATCTTGATCGGTTGTTTCCACTTGGCGAGCGGTTTGTTGCCTTGGGAGTATTCGTGTTGAAGCGCGACGTTATAAAAGGCAGTTTCGACGAAGCTTCTATCTAGCCATGTGAGCGGTGTGCTTGTCGCGTTAAAGGACAACAGCACCAACAAGAGGGGAAGCATTGAAGCTGTTCGATACATACTTTTCCCCTCTGCTAAATGTAGCGTGATTCCAGGTTAGTGGTTCGGCGCTTTGGAGAAATGGCTCTCAACCAATCTTTGGGTGATTTGGTGAGTTGGATTGGTTAGCACTTGATCTGTTTCCCCACTCTCAACCACATTGCCTTCATGCATGACAATAATCTTGTCGGTAATGTGCTTAACAATACCGAGGTGTTGAGATACATAAACGAACGATACGCCCATCTCTTCTTGTAACTCTAAGAACAGATTGATGATTTGCGAGCGCATTGCCATGTCCAAACCATTTAAAGCTTCATCAGCAACAATGATGGATGGCTGAAGTATTAAGGCACGAGCCAAACAAACCCTTTGTTTCTGGCCTGCAGCAAGCATCTGAGGGTAGAAATACGCATGTTCCGGTAGAAGGCCTACGCGCAGTAGTGTGTCTTTCACACGACGCATACGAGCTTCTGGAGGCATGTTGGTGTTTCGCTTTAATGGACCTTCAAGAATTCGACCGATCTGAATGCGCGGGTTAAGTGACGTATTCGGATCTTGGAAGATCATTCGAATCAGCTTACAACGAGTCGAGTAGTCTTTGTGCTCTAGCTTTTCGCCATTCACGCGGATCTCGCCTGCGGTTGGCTCCACCATGCCTGCGAGCATTCTGGCTAATGTTGATTTGCCAGAACCATTCTGGCCGATAAAACCAATTGTCTGGCCTGCTTCAAGAGAAAAGCTAACTGGCTTCACCGCCTGATGAATCTTTTTACGGAAAAGACCAGAGCGAGTCGTAAAGTCTTTAGACAAATCACTGACTTCTAATAATGCACTCATGATTTCTTTTTCTTCTCCATATTCAGAGGGAAGTGACAGTTGAACTTATGGTTCTTGATACGTTTCGTATGTGGGATCTCGACACACTGCCTTTGTGCGTATGGGCAGCGAGGCCCTAATCGACAACCAATAGGAAGATGTTGCAGCGGTGGAATTGACCCCGGCAAAGACTGGAGCTTCTCCTTGTGGGGAATCCAGTCGTTAAAGTCTGGCATCGCTTTTAACAAAGCAACGGTGTACGGGTGCTTTGGTGCATCCAACAGCTTCGGTGTATCAGCGGATTCTACCGATTGACCACAGTACATCACGGTAATGCGAGTCGCCCATTGGGTAATGGTGGTTAAGTCATGGCCGATCAACACGATGGTGGTGTTATTGATCTGGTTCATACGACTCAAAAGACGCAATATTTGAGACTGTGTAATTGGGTCTAAATCGTTGGTTGGCTCGTCAGCAATCAAGACTTTTGGCTTGGCAGCGATCGCCATTGCGATCATGACTTTTTGACACTCACCATCTGTCAGCTCATAAGAGTAACTGTCCATTAGGCGAGAGTGGTCTTTGATGCCGACTTTGTGCAGTAACGCGATCGCTTGCTTCTTACGCCACTTAAATCGTTGCCACCAACGACCTTCAAACGAATGGGAAGGGATCGCTTCAACGAGCTGGTTACCTACTTTTTCAGAAGGGTCAAGACACGTCGATGGCTCTTGGAAGATCATCGCGATATCGCGGGCGATCACTCGGCGTCTTTCTTTAGGCGTCAATTGCAGTAGGTCGATATTACCTAAGCGCATTCGGTCTGCAGAAACCTTCCAGTTTTCTTTACATACTCCGACGATCGCTTTTGCAACCAAACTCTTACCTGAGCCTGATTCACCTACTAAGCCACGAATTTCCCCTTCATTGAGGGTAATACTCATTCGGTCTACGGCTTTAACCATCCCTTGAGGGGTCTCAATCTCGATGGTTAGATGTCGAATATCAAGTAACGGCATTATTCGATTCCTGCATTTAGCGCTTGGCGAACACCTTCACCGACGAGGTTAATCACGATAACTGTAAACATAATAGCTAAGCCGGGTAGGGTAACTGTCCATGGCGCAAGGTAAATCAACTCGACCGAATCACCCAAGATGGAGCCCCATTCGGTACTCGGTGCTTGAGCGCCAAGCCCTAGGAAACCTAAAGCCGTGATATCAAGAATTGCGACTGACAGTGCCAGCGTAACTTCAAGAGCGATCACGGTAAGGATGTTCGGAAGGATTGAGTTCCATAGCAGGTAAAAATCGTTCGCACCATCAAGGCGAGAAGCCAAAATATAGTCTTTTTCTACTTCAGCATGCACGGCAATGTACACCGAGCGTATAAAGCGCGGGATCAGTGCCAAGCACAAGGCGAGCAAGATATTAAACTCCCCAAAGCCAAGGAATGCCACGAAGATAATCGCCAGCAGAAGAGATGGAATCGACATAACAGTATCAAGCAGGTGGTTTAGCGTGCTTGATAGTAAACCGCGCGTCATACCAGCAAGTACGCCAATCAGACAACCAATGACGGCTGCGATAAAGGTAATCACCACCGCGGCGCCGAAGGTTAACTGAGAGCCAATTATTAGGCGAGAGAGAATATCTCTGCCTAAGTCATCCGTACCCAAAAAGTATTCTACCGTTCCCGCAGGATCCCAAGAGGGCGGCGTTAATAGGTGACCGGTTTGTTCTTGTGCATCATGCGGGGCTAGCCACGGTGAAGTGACGGTGACCAGAATGATAAGCACCAAACACCACAAGCCAAACATAGCTAGATTATTGCTGCGGAAGCTGCGCCAGAAACGTTCGAACTGGGTTGGAATCTGTTCTTCTTGGTAGACGTTATTTGTTAGCATACCATTCCTTCCTTACCAGTGGATTGATCATCGCGCCCAGTAGATCGGACAGAATATTAGCGGTCAAAACTAAGGTAGCCACCACAATTACACCAGCTTGAATTGAAACGTAATCTTGATTCGATAAGGCATCCAATAACCAGCGGCCAATGCCCGGCCAGTTAAAGATAGACTCGGTAACAATAGCAAGCGTTAACATACTCGATAGCTGAACACCGACCTTAGGAATAATCGGAGGTATCGCGTTTCTTAGCACGTGCTGCGTGATGATCTCTCTAGTGGAAAGACCTTTAATTCGCGCAGCGCGGATGTAGTTTTGCGTCATTACTTCAGCCACTGACGCTCTCATCAATCGGATGACCTGAGTCGTTGGCGCCAGTGCTAAAACAAGACAAGGCAACGCCATGTGCTCGATAACACTTTGTAGTGCGTGCGCACGGTAGCGACCCTCGGCAAAAAAGGCGTCAATCATCGCGAATCCAGTCACGTGTTCAATCTCGTAAAGTAGGTCGTATCGGCCACCAACTGGGAACATTTCAAAGTGCAGTGAAAACACCATGATCATCAGCAACGCGACCCAAAATATAGGCGCAGAGTAACCGGCCATTGAGGTGAACGATATGGTGGTATCAACAAATTTACCTTGTCTCATACCAGCAATGGTGCCGAAAGGGATACCGATGATGAGTGCCAACACAAAGGCAAAGAAGCACAGCTCTAGCGTTGCAGGGAACACCAGGACCAACTCATCGATGATAGGCACACCGTGTTTGCTTAGGCCAAAGTTTAGCGTCGATAATTCAGTGATATAGCTAATCCAACCGGGCCAAAAATCTTGAATTGCCCAAGGTGAGGTTTGGTCTAATCGAAGCAGGGAAAAACCTACCAAGGTCAGAATTCCTAGCGTAATAACGAATAAGTTTACACGTCTTAATGTATACCAAAACATTACTGCACCTCTCTTCTGACTTGATCAAAAGGTTGGGCATTGAAAGGACTTGCTTTAAAGCCTGTTAGCGAACGATCGTGCACGCGAAATTGCACGCCATGAGCTAAAGGAATCACAGGAACTTCTTCATTGAGAATGTTTTGGGCTTGTCGGTACAAGTTCACACGGTGCCTTTGTTGATTGATCTCTAATGCTAAGTCGAGAAGGAAATCAAAGTCTGAATTACACCACATCGAGACGTTTAACCCTGCACGCTCAGAGCTGCATGAGAGCAGCGGACGTAAGAAGTTGTCCGGGTCACCGGTATTGCCTATCCAGCCTGTAAGCAACAAGTCTGTTGAGGAAATAGAGGACAACTGTGTGCGGTCAAATCGGTCGTCGGTATAGAGTTTCAATTCAATACCAATATCGGCTAAGTTTGCTTGGATAAGTTCTGCCGTTTTTCTTGGACTTGGATTGTATGCGCGTGGCTCTAGTGGTACCCACATTGAAAGCTCTAACCCAGGTTCAACGCCAGCTTCTTTGAGAAGCGCAACCGCATAGTTTCGGTCGTAGCGAACTTGAACGCTGTCTTTTTGGTGAGCCCAAGAAGTCGGAGGAAGCAAGGTGTAGGCTTTGGTTCCTGTACCGTAATACACAGAATCAAGAATGTTCTGACGATTGATGGCTAAGTTGAGCGCTTTACGAACTCGAGAGTCACGCAGTACAGGGTGCTCAGTATTCAGCGCGATGAAAGAGACATTAACCGCCGGAGTAGCAGAAATCTTCAACTCTTCATGAGCCTGAATAATAGGGATTTGGCTAGAAATTGGTGAGTTGAGCACGTCACACTCACTACGCAGAAGCTTGGCAAGTGTGCCTGTTCCACGTTGCGAAGTATCGAACACAACTTGGTCCATTTGTACTTCACCTTTCCAGTAGTGCTTGTTCTTTTTCAAGCGCACTAGGTCGTTGATTTGGTATTCATCTAAGTAGAAAGGGCCAGTGCCGACTGGATTGGAATCGATTCGATTTTTCTCATCCGCTGCAATGAGCTGATTGGCATACTCTTTAGAGTGAATGACCGCATAGCTGGTGGCGATGTTATTGAGAAATGAATTGTCTGGGCGACTTAATTGGAATTTCACTGTTAGGTCGTCAACCGCGGTGATATCGACAATCAGGGTCTTGAAGTCGATTCCGGCAAACCACGGGTATAGGCCGCCACCCACATAATGAAATGGGTTTGAACTATCAATGACACGTTCAAAGCTAAACACCACATCTTGTGCATTCATGCTACGAGTAGGGGTGAACCAGTCTGTGGTTTGGAACGCAACATTTGGGCGCAGTTTGAACGTGTACTCTGTACCTGATTTATCAACAGACCAACTTGTCGCCAAGTTCTGTTTTGGTCGGTACGTCATCGGATCAAGAGTGAGCAGTGTATCGAAAATTTGAGGACTCAGCGATTCTGCGGTAATGCCACTATCAACCAGCTGTGGGTTGAAGGTACTAGGATTACCTTGGCCGCAATAAATGAAGCCTTTTTCACGGATTTGCTCGTGATTCACACTCTCACCACATCCAGCGAGAAAGCTCAGCGTACAGATGCTCAGTGATAGTCTTATTAGTGCTTTCATAAAAAGAAATACTTTTCGAAACGAGGCGTTAGAGGAGCCTCAAGATCCGGACAATTTAACATTTTATTTATTCGGCTCCAAATAATAATCAAGCGTGGACAGCTATTTATCGTTAGCTTGTCCGACAATCGCGTACTTCCTCACCATTCCACGTAATTGGTTGTAGGTTAACCCAAGTAATTCTGCGGCTTGTTTCTGGTTATATTTGCTCTGTTTGAGGGCTTGGTTGAGTAGCTTGATGTCTTGTTGTTCTTGCCATGCTTTGTAATCAAGCGGCAAAGAAAACAAGCTCTCTGATGAAGTATGGCTGTTAGACGGCTCATTGCCAGTTTCCGGAGAGGAATCTTGCTCTGTTTTCCATGCGGGTTTAAATGGGTTAAACACCAAATATTCAATAGGATATGGATCTTTTCCGTGCTGATAGATAGCTCGCTCAATGACGTTTTTGAGTTCTCGTACATTCCCTGGCCAAGAATAATCCAAAAGCGATTCAACGGCAGAGGGGGCAAAGCCAACAAACAACTCCAATTCCAATTCACGACACATCTTAATGGCGTAATATTCTGCCAGTAGCATGATGTCTTCTTTTCGCTCACGCAAAGGAGGGATAGTAATGACGTCAAACGCCAGTCTATCTAATAGGTCTGCTCGGAATTCGCCCTTTAATGCCATGTCTGGTAAGTCGGCATTGGTTGCACACACCAGTCTGACATTGGCACTTAGCGCCTTTTGCCCACCGACACGTTCATATTGCCCGTATTCAATAACGCGCAGTAGTTTCTCTTGAACCGCAAGGGGAGTGGTCGCCAGCTCATCCAGAAACAGCGTTCCGCCTTCTGCTCTTTCAAAACGACCTTGATGACGCCCTTTCGAACCCGTAAAGGATCCCGATTCATGACCAAACAGTTCTGAATCAATCAAACCTTCACTTAAGGTTGAGCAGTTCAATGAGATCAAAGGTTGATCCCAACGTCTTGAAAGGTAATGCAGTCTTTGTGCGATCAACTCTTTACCTGTGCCACGTTCGCCAATGATCAGAATGGGTCTTTCTATTGGTGCGAGTTGGGAAACTTTATCTAACACAGAGAGAAAGCTAGGTGATTCACCAATGAGGTTCTGCTGCATAGCGGGTCCTTGTATGAATTAATCGCTGGAGAGGTCATGTAAGAGCCATAGTGGTGAAAAATACCAATACTTGGCTAAATTCATCATAGCATGGTTCGAGTTAATCACCATTTTATTGTAAGTAACTGATAATAAATGGCTTAAAAGTTGGCACGCTACTTGGATTATTTATGGTAGGTTTAACAACAAACGTAAATTTTTGAGCAAGTGGATTGATAAAGTCGCACAACGATTTGAAACGCATTTGCCATCATTGTAATTAAGGAGTTCCTCATGGGTATTTTTTCTCGCTTTGCAGACATTGTAAATTCAAACATCAGTGCACTATTAGATAAGGCTGAAGATCCAGAAAAGATGATTCGTCTTATTATCCAAGAAATGGAAGACACCTTAGTTGAAGTTCGTACCAACTCAGCAAAAGCAATTGCTGACAAGAAAGAGCTAGCGCGTAAAGTAGAAGCTATCGAAACACAGATTCTAGATTGGCAAAATAAAGCGACACTTGCCCTGACCAAACAACGCGAAGATTTGGCGAGAGCGGCGCTAATCGAAAAGCAAAAACTGGAAGACATCATCAAGAGCCTTCACACCGAACAAACCTTGGTTCATGAAACCATCGAAAAATTGACGAGTGAAATTGGTAAACTTGAAACAAAGATCGCAGAAACTCGTGCAAAGCAACAAGCATTAATGATTCGTAACAATGCGGCAAGCAACCGTCGTGATGTTCAAAAACACCTGCACTCAAGCAAAACCAACGAAGCAATGGCGAAGTTTGAGCAATTCTCGCGTAAAGTGGATGAATTAGAAGCTGAAGCGGACGTTTACGCTAAGACTGGCAACGCAAAATCTTTAGACCAAGAGTTTGCCGAGCTACAAGCTCAAGATGAAATCGAAAAAGAGCTAGCGAAACTGAAGCAACAAGTTGAAAACCGCGATAAATAATCTAGGAGTTGTCTATGTCAACATTTCTAATTGCAGGTCCACTGATTGTCTTTTTAATCTTCGTGGCACCGCTATGGTTATTCTTACATTACCGCAGCAAGAAGAAATCCAGCAATGGTCTTTCTGAAACGGATCTTCAACGTCTGCATAAGCTTTCTGCGCAAGCCGAATCCATGCAAGACCGAGTGAAAACGCTAGAAAAAATACTGGATGCGGAGTCGCCTAACTGGAGACGAAACTATGAGTAGAGAACTGTATCGCGACACGATTAACGGCAAATTGTCTGGTGTGTGTGCAGGGTTAGCGAACTATTTTGGCCTTGAAGTGTGGTTGGTTCGCATCTTAGTTATCTCAGCAGCACTGCTTGGTGGTAGTTTTCTGGTGTTATTAGCGTATTTAGCTTTGACATTTATGCTTGAAAAACAACCACCTCAGTATGTCGACCAAATGAAGGCGAAACAAGAGCATACGCTGAAGCAAAAGCCTTGGGAAAAAGGGCAAACTGCAGAGTCGCTATTGAACACTTTAGAGGGTGATTTCCAGAAGTTAGAGACCAGTGTCCGCAACATGGAAGCTTATGTCACCTCAGATACGTTTAAAGTGAATCGTGAATTTAAGAACATGTAGTGGTAAAACCTAAAAAGGATTAGATAACGGTTTAGGAAAATTTATTCCAAGCCGTTATTTTTTTTAATAATTTTCTCTAAATAAATCTTACGCTGACTGGTAAGTTACATGTGATTAATCTATGTTATAAAAATATTTATAGATATGGATGATCACCAATGTATAGAGCCTCCCTTGTCCTATTGACTGCCTTAGCTGGGTTGTCTGGGTGTGGTAAGGAGCTTCCTCCCGTGCCTGAACCTGAGTCCAGACCCGCCAAACTCTTCACTGTCTCCGTCGGTAATAATGCCTTTGAGCGTAATTTCCCTGCTACCACAGAAGCTGGTGACAGAGCGGTACTCGCATTCCGTGTTCCTGGGTTATTGCAGAGCATCGATGTGACCGCTGGGCAGCACGTGTCTAAAGGCGACGAGCTTGCTAAGTTAAATCCCGATGAATATCAACTACTCGAGAAGCAAGCAAAAGCGAATTTTCAGCTAGCCGATGTTCAATATCAACGTGCGATCAAACTTCGTAAAGATCGTGTGGTATCAGAGCAAGATTTCGACCAAGCGAAAGCGAACCACAATTCAGCTCGCGCGGTGCTTAATCAAGCTAACGCGAACCTTCGCTACACCACTTTGGTTGCGCCGTATGACGGAACCATTTCCATCATTCCTGCTGAAAACCATGAATACATTGCGGCTAAACAAGGCGTGATGAATATTCAAACCAATCAAATTCTTAAAGTCGTCTTCTTATTACCCGACCAACTTATTACGCGCTTTTCATCAGGGGTCGAGATTGATGCAACCATGGTTTTTGATGCGTTTCCTGAAAATTCCTATGTACTGACATTCCAAGAAGTCGATACGGAAGCCGACCCTAAAACGGGTTCGTACAAGGTGACCATGGTGATGGAAAGACCAACCGATGTGGGTATTTTGCCCGGTATGTCTGGCTCGGTAAATCTCGTTTCATCGTTAGCGGCGGCCACCAAAATACCAACGTCAGCAATGATGACCGATGGGGATGATGTCTCTGTATGGCGTGTGAATAGCGACGGCATTGTTGAAAATGTTGCCATTGTCATCGATGAAAAACGCCATATCGTCTCTGGATTGAACGATGGCGATCGCATTGTGACTTCTGGCGTCAATGGTCTTGAGTCGGGCATTAAAGTTCGAGAGTGGATCAAGGAAAGGGGGCTATAACATGAAAACACTTAAAGTGGCTGCTGGCCTGTCGTGTTTAGCCTTACTGACGGCTTGTGAAGATAAGCAAGCTGTAGAAGTGAATAACACGCCCTTGGTTAAAGCTATCGAGATTTCAGTCATCGATTTTAGCGACAAACTCTATTTCCCTGCGGTAGCAAACGCTGCTGAGAAGGCTCACCTCAGTTTCCGAGTTGCGGGTGAAATCTTCAAGCTAGATGTGAAGGAAGGTGAACGAGTTGCCAAAGGGGACATCATTGCCGAGCTTGACCCAACCGATTATCAATTGGATGTGGACAATGCTCAAGCTCGTTACACGGTAATCAATAGTCAATACCGACGTTCGAGTCCGCTAGTGAAGAAAGGCTTATTGGCTAAGTCGCAATTCGATGAAATTGCCGCTCAACGCCAGATTGCTTATGCCGAGTTGGAACTGGCGAAACTGCGCTTATCGTTCACTATGCTTCGTGCGCCTGTTGATGGGATTATTTCTCGAGTCAGTGTCGACCAATATGAAAATATTCAGGTAGGCCAACAGATTGTGAACATTCACAGTGTTGAGGATGTCGAAGTTGTGATTCAGCTCCCTGACCAAATTTATGTGAATCAACCCAATGAAACGCTCCTCTCGAACGTGGAAGCTGTGGTGAGAGTGCCAAGCGGTAATGAATACACCGCAGGTATTAAAGAGTTCACCACTGAACCCGATCCAAGTACGGGTACCTTCACGGTTACATTAGCTTTGCCGATGCCAGAAGACGATTTGATTCTTGATGGTATGGCCGTTGATGTGACTTCAAACGGGCGGGATATCGGTTTGGAGCTAAAAGCTGGTGTACTTATTCCGATCGAAGCGGTATTCAATGCAGACGGTGATGAACTGGATCGTAAAAACTCTTATGTGTGGGTTCTTAACGACGACAAGACAGTCTCGAAACAACAAGTCGTGTTAGGAAAAGCAAACCAGGAAACATTGCAGGTAGTGAAAGGATTGGAAATGGGGCAGCATGTCGTTGTTGCAGGCGTATCGCGATTGCGAGATGGGATGACAGTGGAAGTATTGTCTCAGGAGACGAACAATGAGTGAAGTAAATAACAAGCCCCAAAATGACGATCAACAGGGTGATGATCAGATCACAGGTGTTGCTTCTTACTTTATACGTAACAAAGTCATTAGCTGGATGCTATCTCTGATCTTTCTTATTGGTGGTGTCTCTGCCTTTTTCGGCTTGGGTCGTTTAGAAGATCCTGCCTTTACCATCAAAGATGCGATGGTTGTGACCTCTTACCCAGGGGCCACACCTCAACAAGTTGAAGAAGAAGTTACTTACCCACTAGAAAAAGCGATTCAACAACTTACCTATGTGGACGAAGTGAACTCTATCTCTAGCCGCGGCCTATCACAGGTAACGGTGACGATGAAGAACAACTACGGCCCAGATGATCTTCCGCAAATATGGGATGAACTTCGCCGAAAAGTGAATGATCTCAAGGTTGAACTGCCACCCGGCGTCAATGATCCTCAAGTCATCGATGATTTCGGTGACGTTTACGGTATTTTGCTGGCGGTGACGGGGGATGGCTATAGCTACAAAGAGCTGCTGGATTACATTGATTACCTAAGGCGAGAGCTAGAGTTGGTTGATGGGGTCAGTAAAGTCTCCGTTTCCGGCCAACAACAAGAGCAAGTGTTCATTGAGATATCGATGAAACGGATAAGCTCTCTGGGTCTGTCTCCAAGCACGGTATTTAACCTTTTATCGACTCAAAATATTGTATCAAGTGCGGGTGCGGTAAGAATTGGTGATGAATATATTCGAATCCATCCAACGGGTGAGTTCCAGAATGTTGAGCAGCTTGGCGATTTAATTCTGACAGAAGGTGGTGCTCAAGGTCTCATCTATTTAAAAGATGTGGCGAATGTAACTCGTGGTTATGTTGAAGTGCCAAGTAACATCATTGGCTATAACGGCAAGCTCGCACTTAACCTTGGTGTCTCTTTTGCGCAAGGCGTGAACGTAGTAGCGGTTGGTGAAGCGTTTGATCGAAGATTGGCCGAGCTAAAGTATCAACAACCCGTCGGCATCGACATCTCCGAGGTTTATAACCAACCTAAAGAGGTAGACAAGTCGGTAAGCGGATTTGTGGTGAGTTTAGGGCAGGCGGTTGCGATCGTAATCGTGGTGTTACTGTTCTTCATGGGACTAAGATCGGGCCTATTGATTGGTTTGATACTGCTATTGACCGTATTCGGTACATTCATTTTCATGCAGTACTTCAAGATCGACCTACAACGTATTTCACTGGGCGCGTTGGTTATCGCCTTGGGGATGCTGGTGGATAATGCCATTGTGGTGGTGGAAGGGATATTGATCGGCACGCAGAAGGGGCGAACCCGGATGCAGGCCGCCACCGATATCGTAACCCAAACCAAATGGCCGCTGCTTGGTGCGACGGTTATTGCGGTGACTGCGTTTGCTCCAATTGGTTTATCTGAAGACTCAACAGGCGAATACTGTGGCACCTTGTTCACGGTGCTACTGATCTCCTTGATGCTGAGTTGGTTTACTGCCATCTCGCTCACGCCGTTCTTTGCCGACATGTTCTTTAAAGGTCAGAAGGTCGATCCAGATAACGAAGGTAAGGACCCATACAACGGGATGGTTTTTGTTATCTACAAAAACTTCCTTGAGTTCTGTATGAAGCGTGCTTGGTTAACCATGTTTGTTCTGATTATTGGTTTAGGCGCGAGTGTGTACGGTTTTGGTTTCGTTAAGCAAGCCTTCTTCCCGTCTTCAACCACACCTATGTTCCAAGTGGATGTGTGGATGCCAGAAGGTACCGATATTCGAGCGACCAATACCAAGCTTAAAGTGCTTGAGAGTTGGCTAGCTGAGCAGGACGAAGTTGAACATATCACGACAACCGCGGGTAAAGGCCTGCAACGTTTCATGCTGACTTATGCGCCAGAGAAAAGTTATAGCGCTTACGGCGAGATAACGGTTCGTGTGAAAAGTTATGAAGTACTTGAAGGGCTAATGAAACGCTTCCGTGAACATGTAAATGGTCAGTTCCCAGAGATTGACTACAAGCTTAAACAGATCGAATTAGGTCCTGGTGGCGGTGCGAAAATTGAAGCGCGAATTGTGGGTTCTGATCCAACGGTTTTACGTTCAATCGCTGCACAAGTGATGGACATCATGCGTGCTGATGAAGGCGCATTTAACGTTCGTCACGATTGGCGTGAAAGAACTAAGGTATTAGAGCCTCAGTTCAATGAAAGCCAAGCGCGTCGTTATGGTATTACTAAATCTGACGTTGATGATTTCCTAGCAATGTCTTTCTCTGGTAAGTCGATTGGTGTGTATCGTGATGGTACAACGTTAATGCCGATTGTGGCTCGTTTGCCTGAAGACGAGCGTGTCGATATTCGTAACATCGAAGGCATGAAGATCTGGAGCCCAGCATTAAGTGAGTACATCCCACTTCAACAAGTAACGTTAGGTTACGAGCTAGAATGGGAAGATCCACTGATCATCCGTAAGAACCGTAAGCGTATGCTAACGGTAATGGCGGATCC
The DNA here is from genome assembly GCF_041469125.1 of Vibrio sp. 10N.286.51.E5. Taxonomy (NCBI): domain Bacteria; kingdom Pseudomonadati; phylum Pseudomonadota; class Gammaproteobacteria; order Vibrionales; family Vibrionaceae; genus Vibrio; species Vibrio sp. 10N.286.51.E5. The sequence continues at coordinate 101,719 of NZ_JBFRJZ010000029.1, forward strand.
TGATCTATTGGGTGAAGAGACGGCCTCAACTCTACAGAAACGCTTACAACCACAGATTGAAGCGATTGAGATGCCTCCGGGTTACTCATTGGAATGGGGGGGTGAATATGAGTCGTCAGCAGATGCACAGGCGTCACTGTTCACAACCATGCCTCTGGGTTACTTGTTCATGTTCTTAATCACTGTGTTCTTGTTTAACTCGGTGAAAGAGCCTCTGATCGTTTGGTTAACGGTTCCATTGGCGTTGATAGGGGTGACGACAGGCTTGCTAGCCTTGAATACACCATTCGGCTTTATGGCGCTGTTGGGCTTCTTGAGTCTATCTGGGATGCTTCTGAAGAACGGTATCGTACTACTTGATCAAATTGAGATTGAGATGAAATCTGGTAAAGATCCGTATGTAGCGGTTGTTGATGCGGCTCTGAGTCGTGTTCGCCCGGTATGTATGGCGGCGATTACCACCATTCTAGGTATGATCCCTCTACTACCGGATATCTTCTTCAAACCAATGGCAGTAACCATCATGTTTGGTTTAGGCTTTGCGACTGTACTCACGCTAATCGTAGTGCCTGTGCTGTATCGTTTGTTCCATAAAATTGAAGTGGCTTAACGTCAACTGACCTTTGAAATAATGCCCCTAATTGGGGCATTATTTTTATGTATGATTACTAAAAGAGACCATCGAAATGGAAGCTAATACAGTGGATAGAACGTGTGCATGGGCGCTTAAACATGAGCTTGAAAGGGAGTACCACGATGCAGAGTGGGGCGTGCCTGTTTATGATGACCAAGTTCTGTTTGAGTTCATTACTTTAGAAGGTGCTCAAGCAGGTCTGAGTTGGATTACGATCCTTAAAAAGCGTGAAGGCTATCGTGCCGCGTTCGATAATTACGATCTAAACAAGCTAGCTGAGCTGAATGAAGACAACGTGCCGCACATCATTGAAAACTTCGATGTGGTTAAACACAGGGGTAAGATTGCTTCGGTATACAACAATGCACGAGCAACGCTTGAATTACAGAAAGAGTTCGGCTCTCTTTCTAATGCCTTATGGCAATTTGTTGATAATGAAGTGATCGTGAATCAATGGACTGAGATGTCTCAAGTTCCCGCTTCTACCGAGCAATCTAAAGCGATGAGTAAGTTTTTGAAGAAGAGAGGCTTTAAGTTTGTAGGAGAAACAATCTGTTACGCATTTATGCAAGCAACAGGTATGGTCAATGATCATTTAGTCGGTTGCCCACACAAATAAAGTGTTATTTATTTGAGCGGAACAATCACTTAGAAATTGAAAAATTCATAGCCATTTTTTCATCGCTCTGAGATCTTTAAGTGGATGTGCTTTAAGGTTCAATATTGGCTTTGAAAGCTTCTGGACTATGAGCGGTTTGTATTATGAGCTGAAGTATCTGAATATGAGTATTTTGAGTTATGCTTTAAACAGAAAAAGGCAGGAATATCCTGCCTTTTTTGCATATTAGACCTATCGTCTCAGATTAAATCAGAGCGCTATAACGTTCTAATCCCGCCTCTAGATCAGCAATCAGGTCATCAACATCTTCTAACCCAATATGAACACGTATCAAGGTACCTTCGAAATTAGGATTGGCAACAGTTCTCAAGCTGTCAAAACTGCTTGGTTCGTTAGCTAGAATCAAACTTTCAAATCCACCCCAAGAGTAACCCATACTAAAATGTGTCATTCCATCAAGTAACGCTGTCGTCGCTTTGATATTAGAGTTGTTTAGTACAAAAGAGAACAAGCCATTACCGCCAGTAAAATCTCGTTTGAAGAATTCATGGCCTGGGCAAGACTCAAGAGCAGGGTGACGAACGTGGTTAACTTCAGGACGAGTCTCTAACCATTTTGCGACCTTCAAGCTGCTTTCTGCGTGTTGGCGTAGACGCACATCAAGAGTACGAATGCCGCGAAGCCCTAAATAAGCATCATCAGGTGAGACACATTGCCCCATCAAGTAACTTTGCTCTCTTAGTTGATCCCAGCATTTCTCATTGGCGACTGCCGTACCTAGCATCACATCAGAGTGACCCACGATGTATTTGGTCGCTGCTTGAATCGAGATATCAACACCAAAATCAAACGGTGAGAAGTTCACGCCAGCCGCCCAAGTATTGTCTAGCATAACGATGATGTCATGTTCATGAGCGATACGCGCTAGTGTTGGAATATCCTGCACTTCCATGGTGACAGAGCCTGGAGACTCAGTAAACAGCACCTTAGTGTTTGGCTTGATAAGGTCTTGGATACCTTCACCAATCGTTGGCTCGTAGTAAGTTGTCTCTACCCCCATCTTTTTCATGATGGTGTCACAGAAATCACGAGTAGGTTCGTAGCAGGTGTCAACCATTAAAATATGATCACCTGTTTCTACAAAAGAGAGAATGGCATTAGAAATGGCGGCCGTACCACACGGGTACAGTGCACAACCGGCGCCGCCTTCTACTTCAACCATCGCATCTTGGAAGGCAAAATGAGTGTTGGTTCCACGACGTCCGTAAAAAAGGGTCTTGTTAGCGCGGTTAATCGTAGCTTTACGCTTCTCTTCTACTGAGTTAAATACGACAGTTGAAGCGCGTTGTACTGGTGGGTTAACAACACCATTGGTCCACTTCTTATCACGACCGGCAGTGATAAGTTTAGTGGTTTTGTTCTCGGACATGCTGTGAATTCCTTATCAATCGGTTATGTCCTATTTAAAACATGCCAAGAGTGTTCAAAGCAAGAGCGGAGCGGGGATTTTTGCGCTTTTCTTACGATTTTTAACCTTTCACTCAGTTAACAGTGAAAGGTTAAAAATGATCGATGGGGAAACAACGAGCCATAATCGACTCATTGCTGGAATTATAGGAGTGGGTTGAACAAGTAGAACAGCCTCTCAAAGAAGCGATTACTAAGGTTTCTTTGCTCCCACTGTTCTAACTCTACAGAGTGGGATGAAGCGATATAAGATTTCTGCAGCTCAGACAGTTTTTGCGTGAAATGCACATCATCCACAGCCAGAGTCACTTCAAAGTTGAGCCACAAACTGCGCATGTCGATATTGACGGTTCCGATCAAGCAAAACTCTTCATCGATCACTACCGATTTGGTATGAAGAAGGCCACCGTAAAATTCATAGATCTTCACGCCAGCTTCAAGCAACTCGGTATAAAACGCACGAGAAGCCCATTTAACCATTAGTGAATCGTTATTGTGTGGAATGATCAGTTCTACAGTTACGCCGCGTTGAGCTGTCATCTTAAGTGTTTCGAGTAAGTCAGCACTTGGCACAAAATAAGGTGTAGTAATACGTACAGAATGATTCGCTTGATTGATGGCGATGGTCAGTACTTGTAAGATCAAATATTCCGGCATGCCAGGGCCAGACGGCACTACTTGAACCGGATGATGTGTCATGATTTCTTCAACTGGGCATTCAGGTATATCAGGGAGAATGCGTTCACCAGTCTCAACTTCCCAATCCCAGCCATGAATAGCGGATAACACATTAACGGTTGGCCCAGTCACTCTGACCATTACATCAATCCATTGACCAACGCCTGAGTTTTGTTTGAAGTGAGCCGGGTCAACCATGTTCATTGAACCCGTATAGGCGATAGTCTCGTCAATCACAATGATTTTGCGGTGTTGTCTTAAATCTAGGCGACGTAAAAAAATACGCCATGGGCTCACCTCCAATGCTTGTACAACCTGTACACCCGAGTCTTTCATCATTGCGAGCCAATGGCTTTTGAAAAAGCGTGGGCTACCTGCTGAATCGAGCAAAACTTTAATATCTACGCCACGTTTTGCAGCGCGAATCAGCGCAGAGGCAACCGAATCGGTCAGGCCACCTGGATGCCAAATATAGAAAACCATCTTGATACTGGTTTGTGCATTTTCTATATCTTCGATAATTGCGTGTAGGATCTCGTTTGGTGAAGACTGCAGCGATAGAGTGTTTCCACTGAGTGCAGGGATGCCCATTCGATTGTTACAAAGCTCGTCAATTTTATGGATAGGGGAGCCTACTTTCCCTGGTTGGTGAAGTTGGCAATCATTCAATTGACGGAACCAGTCGCCGAAAGGGGTAAACATACGATGAGCGCGTTCAGCCCTTTTTCTGCCTAGGTTTAGCTCTCCAAAAAGGAAGTAACAAGCGACACCTACAATTGGGATAATGTAGATAACCATCAACCACGCGAGAGAAACGCTGACAGAGCGCCGTTTTAGTACAACACGGAAGGTCACACCGGCAACCAGTACCCAGTACAAAGCGACAGAAGCTAAAGTTAAAAAATGGTAGAACTTTTCCACATTGAATACTCGAAAAAAGAGACACTTAGATAGTAATGCTATTTTGCGGATATGGGAATTTAAGGAATCAACTATTTACAAAATAGAGCAAAAGCTGTAAACAGGTAATAGTTGTTAAGTTTTGGTTAACTTAAGACGAAAACGATTGTTTTGTATGAAAAGGCGGCATTTAACCATAAAAATTTACATTGGTAACGAAATTTGTACGGTTCGGGCTTCCAATTTTATTCTTAAACTGGTTTACTTGCTAGACAACGAGCGTCAATCAAATCTTTTAGGTATGTAAACTTTTGTATACACCTTCCTTTTAAAGACGCCACCCAAAGCAAAACACAACATCACATAACACAAAAGTTTGGAGTACACGTGGCTACTAGTAATACAACCACAACACCCCGCGATACCTGGGGTTCGAAGTTAGGATTCGTAATGGCTGCAGCAGGTTCTGCTGTTGGCTTAGGTAACATTTGGAAATTCCCATACACAGCAGGCGAAAGTGGCGGTGGTGCATTCGTTGCCATTTACCTGTTTTTTGTAATTTTTATTGGTTTCAGTGTCATGCTGACTGAATTTGCGATTGGCCGTCATACGCAAAAATCAGCAGTAGGTGCATTTAAAACAACTGACCGTCGTTGGACGTTCGCTGGCGTTATCGGCGTATTCAGTGGTCTACTTATCATGGGTTTCTACCCAGTAGTAGGCGGTTGGTCAATCGCATACATCGGTAAAATTGCAGGTGGTCTTCTAGACGCACCAGAAGCAATTGGTGATAGCTTTGGTGGCTTTATCTCAAACCCAGTTCAACCACTAATGTGGATGGGCTTATACCTACTACTTAACGTTGTTATCGTTATGAAAGGTATCTCTGGTGGTATTGAGAAAGCAGGTAAGATCCTGATGCCGCTTCTTTTCATTATCCTTATTGTAGTATCAATCAAAGGCATTATGCTTCCGGGCGCGATGGCTGGTCTTGAGTTCCTATTCAGTCCTGACTTCTCTAAAGTAGACAGCAATGTAATTCTAGCCGCTCTAGGTCAAGCATTCTTCTCTCTAAGTCTTGGTATGGGTTGTATGATGACATACGGTTCTTACCTTAAGAAGAAAGAGAACCTAGTTCAGACAACAGCAATGGTAACCGCAATGGATACTGGTGTTGCTATTCTAGCTGGTGTTGCAATGTTCCCTGCAATGTTCGCGTTCGGTATGGAACCTGCAGCGGGCCCTGGTTTAGTATTCGTTGTTGTTCCTCAGCTGTTCGCTGAAATGGGCGGCGTAGTTGGTCTTCTATTTGCTTTTATGTTCTTCGTTGGTTTGAGTGTTGCGGCACTAACATCTTCAGTATCTCTACTTGAAGTTGTGGTTTCTTACCTAATCGATGAGAAAGGCATGAAGCGTGTAACAGCGGTACTGTCTGCAAGTGTTGTAATGGCGATTCTATGTATCTTCGCTTCTCTATCACTTGGCGGCTTCGGTCCAACACTGTTTGATACTGGCGCGTTCGACATTTTCGACCTACTAACGGATAAGATTTTCCTAGCGGTTGGCGGTATGTTGGTATGTATCTTCGCTGGTTGGAGACTAAACCGTGCAGACCTAGAGAAAGAAATCACTAACGACGGTGAAGTCTCTTTCCCACTATTTGGTCTATGGTACACACTAGTTAAGTACATCATCCCTGTAGCTATCGCAATCGTTGCGTTCATGGGTATCTCTTCTGGCTTCGATAGCGGTAAAGGTGCAATCATGCTACTAGGTATTGGTATCATTGCTGGTTTTGCGCTGATTTCTAAGAAGTTCTAATCGCAAGATAAAGTAATTTGATAAACGGGAGCTCATTAGCTCCCGTTTTTTTATGTCTGGAACTTAATTATCTAAGAAAAATAATTATTAAAGGTATCCGTCTGATAGCCGATATAAATGGAACGAATAGCTGTTAGAGCTATATTTTGATTTAGGTAGGTGTTGTGTGAAATTGTCAGTGAGAAAGAAACTGTATGCCGGTTTTGGCTCTATATTGGCGGTGCTTGTCACGTTAGTCAGTATTGTATGGATAGAAGTTATTGGCGCTCATAGAAGTGCTGATGAGATCAGAATGGACGATGTACCGGGCACTGTTACCTATCTTGTTCTGATAGATGAAGCTGGAGATGTCTATCGAGATGCTCTGGGTGCAATCACTCTGGTCGATAATGCACTCAATGATTATCGAACCAACAAGAGCGAATTTGCTCAAGCTATCGAGCAGGCTAAGCGTTTGGAGAGTAGAGGTTCGGAAGACCACCGCCGTATTCAGCGAATTGAAGACCTGATGGGGCGTTTCACTCAAGAGTTTGAATCAAAGCTTGTGCCGAAGATCAATGATGAAGCTGCGCTACTAGCCAATATTCAACAGCTACGATCTTTGTATGAGAGCAATCTTATCCCTATTGAGAACTTACTGGATCAAGCGTCAGCAAGTGAGCGCGCAGATACAGAACAGTCACTACTGACACTAACCGACACGTTTACTACCATCGAGCGCACCATCATGGTGTTGTCTGCTATTGCGATTGTCTTTGGTTGTGTGATTGCGTATCTGTTGTCTAGCTCTATTACCAATCGTCTTACTCGTGTAGAACAAGTAGCACGACGTGTAGCAAATGGTGACCTAACGGCAGGCGACATTATTGATGATTCTGGTGATGAATTGGCTGAACTGGCTAAGTCGATTAACCAGATGCAGAAATCACTAGTAGACCTATTAGGTTCAATCTCGTCTGTGACTCACCAAGTCCAATCGGTGACAGGGGAGCTCTCTTCTATTAGCCAAGACATCGTTACTGGTGCATCAGCTCAAGCAGACAAAGCTAACTTGATTGCAACGGCTGCTGAAGAGCTAAGCTTGACCATTTCTGAAGTGGCGCAGCAAGGTACTTCAACTTATGAAGAAGCACGTCGCTCAGAAACCTCTGCAGAAGATGGCCGCAACGTGATTGTTGAGATGGTGGCGAGTATTCAACAAGTGTCGACTCAAATGAGCGATATGTCGTTGCAAATGAATACTCTAGGTTCTCACGGTGAGCAGATTGGTAGCGTTATCAAGGTAATCGAAGACATTGCTGAGCAAACTAACCTGTTAGCTCTTAACGCTGCAATTGAAGCGGCACGTGCAGGCGAGTTTGGTCGTGGTTTTGCTGTGGTAGCCGATGAAGTGCGAGCGCTAGCAGAAAGAACAACCAAAGCGACACGAGAAGTCTCGGGCATCATTCAATCGATTCAATCGGGCACTCAAGAAGCGGTGACTTACACTCAAGATAACTGTCGTTTAGTTGAGATTGGTGTTGAGCAAAGTTCAGGTGCTGTTTCGGCTCTAGAAGCGATTGTGAGCGGTGCGGGCAATGTACAAAGCATGGTTAACTCTATTGCGACTGCGGCAGAAGAACAGACGGCTGTGACCAAAGAAATTGCAGCGGACATTACCGCGATTAGCGATATCTCTGAGCAATCTCTGCAGCTAGCAACTCGTAGCTCCGAAAATACATCAGGCTTGAACGCTAAGGTTGCTGAGCTAGAAGCATTAGTTGGTAAGTTTAAACTGGGGTAAAGCGGTAGCTTGGTTCTATTTACCTATTGGTAATCGAGTAAAGACCACGCACTGATCGCTAGTTGCTGAAAAGAAGCCCAACGATTCAATATTTATTGAGTGAGTTGGGCTTTTTCGTAGCTGGAATCTGGGTTCAGACGAGGTATACTCCACGTTCTACAATGGAGCTAGCCTTTAATGTTCGATATTCTTCTGAACCACTCTGATTTTTTACTTATCAATAAGCACCCTGGAGTCAGCGTCCACAAAGACGATGGCGATACCATGTTGCTTCAAGAAGTTGCTAAGGCAATTAATGAGCCTAAGCTGTATCTCGTTCATCGACTAGATAAAATGACTTCGGGCATTCTGCTGCTGGCAAAAAATGCGTCGGCGGCGAGCGAGCTTTCACAGCTATTTGCAAAGCGTGAAGTAGAGAAATACTACCTTGCGATCGGTTCTAAGAAGCCAAAGAAAAAGCAAGGTTTGATCTCAGGAGACATGGAGCGCTCACGACGCTCAAGTTGGAAACTTCTGACATCCAAAGAGAACCCTGCGATTACTCAGTTTTTATCAGCAACGGCTGAACCCGGTGAGCGTCTGCTGTTATGCAAACCCTATACGGGGCGAACTCACCAGATCCGTGTCGCGATGAAGTCGATCGGCTCAGCCATTGTTGGTGACCCTATTTATAATCCATCGAGTGAGGCTGACAGAGGTTATCTGCATGCCTTCGCGATTCGATTTGCCTATCAATCACAAGCCTACGAATATGTCTGCGATCCAAGAAGCCTAAACTCCTTGGGTGAGAAGTGGCATCAAGAAACCGTGTCGAACGGTTTGGACAGTTGGCTTGAACCTTGGTCATTAACTTGGCCAAAGCTAAACACTAAGTGAGTGAAATAATGGAAGCATCAGCTTTACCTCTGTTTTTTAGTCATATTGAACAGCAACTTAATGAAGTACCAAACGAACTACGCCGTATTTTCCACGGGCGCGGTAAGTTTTGGCCTGGTCTAGAGCAACTGACATGTGACTGGGTTGATGGACAGCTACTGGTTAACGTGTTTAAAGAAGTCGACGATGAATTCTTGTCATCTCTTAAAGCTGGATTGGTTGAACTCACCAACAAAGATATCTGGCAATCAAAGCAGGGCACAAGCATTGTTCTGCAACACCGTTATGCCGATGGTGCGCCTTCAGAGGTTCTATGGGGTGAGTTGAATGACTCTCCGGTTGTGGTTGAGCATGGCCTTAAGTACCAATTAGACATTGGCCGTAATCAGAACTTCGGTTTGTTCCTAGACATGCGTAATGGTCGTCAGTGGGTACAAGATAATGCCAAGGATAAGAACGTTCTTAACCTGTTTGCATACACTTGTGGTTTCTCTGTCGCGGCTATCGCTGGTGGCGCTCGTCAATGCATGAACGTGGACATGTCACGTGGCTCGCTAAACAAAGGTCGCGATAACCACCGTCTGAATGAACACGATATGCGCTCGGTTAACTTCCTTGGCTACGATATCTTTAAGTCGTGGGGGAAAATCAAGAAGGGCGGTCCTTACGAGCTCGTTATCATCGATCCACCTTCGTTCCAAAAAGGCAGCTTTGCTCTAACCAAAGATTACAAAAAAATCTTACGTCGTTTGCCTGAACTTCTAACTGAAGGCGGTGAAGTGATTGCGTGTGTGAACTCACCAGCAGTATCACCAAACTTCCTGATTGAGACGATGGCAGAAGAAGCACCAAGCGTTGAGTTCATTGAGCGTCTGGACAACCCGCCTGAGTTTGTCGATGTCGACCTTGATTCAAGCCTAAAGGTATTGAGGTTTAAAATCACGGCTTCAGCTGAAGCTTGATGTCATGATTTAGCGGGCATTATCCATACTAATATAGAAAACGCCGCTCACAATGAGCGGCGTTTTTATAGGTGCAAGAAACTAACTCATTTATTAACTAGCTTGGTTTTTTAGTGTCTGGAACCCAAAATAAATACGCATGAACGTGGTTAGCCAACAAGCTGCACCAAAGGTGTAAGCGATAACCGCAAAGTGTTGAGGCCAAATACAAAACGCGATGAAACAAGCGATGGTTTCAGTGCCTTCGGTTAGCCCTGACATGTAGTACAGAGACTTATGCTTATAGACTGGGTTTTCAATGCCTCGCTTGCCTGCCATAACCGCAAACGCTAAAAAGCTGCTGCCTGTGCCGATAAAAGAGAAGATCAAAAATGCACCGGCAATGGCGTTGTGTTCTGGGTTGGCAATGACAAATCCAAAAGGGATCAGCGAGTAGAATAGGAAATCTAGGCTGATATCGAGGAAACCGCCCGCATCACTAATGCCTTGGATTCGAGCCAAGGCTCCATCAAGCCCATCACATACTCTATTAAACACAATGAAGCCTAACGCCCACTCATATTGTTGAAATGCCAACGCTGGAAACGCTAAACACCCAATCAGAAATCCGAATAACGTGGTTTGATTGGCCGTGATACCCAATTGGTTTAGTAACTTAGCAGACTGATTTAATGGCCACTTAATGACCTTAATGGAGTACTTATCCAGCATGGTTACTTCTCCATGGCCAAGACAGTACTTCTGCCCCTTGAGGTACATCGGCTTCGTCGTGCGTGACCATTAATGTAGGGATATTCGCTTTGGTCAGCTGTTCGAAGACCCAATCGCGAAATTGTGCTCTGAGCTCTTGGTCTAACTTACTGAACGGTTCGTCAAGCAGGGCGAGTTTAGGCTTGGCTAACAACATACGAGTCAAGCTTATTCTTGCGCGTTGACCGCCGGATATTTGATCCGGGAAAGATTCAGCTAAGTGAGTTAGCTCTATGTCTTTTAGTGCAGCCATTGCTTGTTTTTGGCGAGCGGAACCTTTAACAGAGTTCGGTAACGAAAAGGCCAAGTTTTCCCATACTTTGAGGTGCGGAAACAACAAGTCATCTTGAAACAAAATACCGACTTCACGCTGATGTGATGGAAGCTCGTCGAGCTGAATATTGTTCAACACAACGGTGCCAGAGTACGAAAACTCTTCACTTAAGTGACCAGCAATCGCATCCAGTAAGGTCGACTTTCCGCAGCCACTCGGCCCCATCAAAGCCAGTATTTGGCCAGATTCTAATGTGACGTTTAGCGCTGAGAACAGCGAATCTCCATCGGTTTTACGGATGGCGAGGTCGTTGAGGTACAGACTCATTACTTAGGAAACCTTTAAAAGTAAGACGGCGATATCTCAGTTGAAGTCGGCTGGCTAATATCGCTAAAGAGAAAAAGAACAGAGGCAATAGGGCCTGCCAAATGGCATAGATTGCTGTCACCCTGCGGTCGAAACCACTGGTAAGTGCAACGGCTTCTGTGGTGATCGTGCTAATACGGCCCGCGCCGAGCATTAATGTTGGAAGGTATTGGGCCAAACTCACGCTGATCCCGACCGCCCAAGCAAAGGCAATCGCAGGAAGCAAGATTGGTAGTTTGATCGAATACCAACTCTGAAATGGCGATTTACCTAGGCTCAGCGAGGCTTTAATCAACCCATCATTGAAGCTTTTCCACGGGCCATCCAAAGACAGGTACACAAACGGGAAAGCAAAGAAAACATGCGCCCAAATCACCCAGAACTCATAGGCACTACTGCCGATGTAGAGGGTCGTGACTTGCATACCAAACAACACTGAAAGCTGTGGTATTAGCATTGGAATAGCGATAATGAAGCCCGGAACTTGCCACTTGTATTTGATTCTGTATTCGTGAGCAACCAGCGCAAGCAACAAAGCGATTGAAGCAGCAATCAGACCAATCCATAAGCTTTGACCAACGGTGCTCATGATGCCTTCCCACTCGAACTCCCAGAAGCGCGTGCTGTAGCGGCTCGGCAGTAAATCAGGGAAGCGCCAACGCTGAGCAACGCTCCAAATTACCATTAAAGGAATGATCAGCAGTGAAAGGCTAGCAAGGACAGTGAATACCGTTTTCCCCGGAAGGTTTGCCCCTGTTCTTCCGGAATACTGCCAAGTTCGAAAGTACTTAAGAACCGCCCATTCAACTAAACGCGCCAAGGCGATGATCAACGAAGCTAAACCAAACAAAACGATGGCACCAGCAGCAGCTCGCGGAAGTAGGTTAAGATCCGGATCGTTGAACCATTGCCATACCAAAACGGCAAAGGTCGGCGGGTTGGTTGGGCCTATGATCAAAGCAATATCGACAACCGAGACACTGTAAGCGAGTACCGCCAGCATTGGGAAACGAAGCTTAGTAAACCATTGTGGGAAAATACATTTCCACCAGATCTGAGCGCGGCTGTAACCGAGCGATGCACTGACCTTGGTGATACGCTCTACATCAATTTGCTGAAGTATCGAAATGCTCATCAGCAATAAGAAGGGGACTTCTTTGAGTGCGAGCATAATAATTAAGCCAAACGCGTATGGGTCTTTCACCAATAACGCCAATTCAGAGCTGGTAGCCGATTCGCCGAGCAAGTGATGTACCGCTCTTGCGCCAAGCCCCGTTGGACTAAACAGAAAAGCAAAGCCGATAGCGAAAGCTACATGTGGAATGGCAAGCATTGGCGATAGCGTAAACTCAATCTTTCTCCAAAACTTGTTTCCCCAAGAGGCTTGAAGAATACAAAAGGTCAGGAAGCAGGCTATATAGCTGCTTGCAATTGCTGAACCTAGGCTTAAGCCAATAGAGTGCCAAGCCCCTTCCCATTGAAAGACTTGGCTAAAACCGTTGAGTGTCGGCTCCTCTAAACCAAGGGGCGGGATGAAACTCAGTGACGAAGCCACGACTCCCGCTACCCCAGGAATGGTCGGGATAATGCATACAGCTATAACAACAAAATATAGAGCGCGTAGCATGAAGACTAGTTACCGTATCGCTTAAGCCACTCTTTCTCGAGCGCGTTTTGCCAGCTAGGGTGTGGTTCATCAACCGATTTAAATTGCTGGGTGTTTTTAGCGCTGCCAGTGAGGTACTTGCTGCTCAGAACCGAAGGATCGCCCCAAACATTGAGGTCCCCCTTGCGAGACTGTGCTTCAGGGCTCAGTAAGAAGTTAATGGTCACTTGAGCACCCGCGGTTGCATTGGCGTTCCAAGGAATCGCAAGGAAGTGAATGTTAGATAGAGCGCCGCTTTCTAGAGCATAAGCCTTAGTGGTTTCGGCTAAGCGACCACTGGCTTGTGCTGAATAAACAGAGTTTGGATTAAACGTAATCGCGAGATCGATCTGTCCGTCATCCAGAAGTTGGATGCTTTCCGATGTGCCTGCTGGGAACTGCTTTCCACCGCGCCACGCCACTTTATGGAATTTATCTAAGTAAGCCCACAGTGGTGCCGTTACTTCTTGGAAGTTGTCTTCTGAAACCGGCTGAGCCAGCGCAGGGTTATTGTTTGTTAGTTCAATCAGTAGTGACTTAATGAAGCTCGTGCCATGAAACTCTGGTGGGCGAGGGTAGCTTAAGCGATTTGGGAAAGCCTGAGCGTAGCTTAACATCTCAGAGAATGATTGTGGCGGGTTGTGAAGTGTTTCTTGGTCATGAATGAACACCAGTTGTCCCACGCCCCACGGTGCTTCTAAGCCTTCTGTCGGCTCTGAGAAATCGACATCAATTGGCAGAGACTTATCGACATACTGCCAATTTGGAAGTGATTCCGTAAATGGCCCAAACAATAGCGCGTTGTCTTTCATCGAACGGAAGTTCTCGCCATTAATCCAGACGATATCGACGCTGCCTTCACTGTTCTTTCCTGCCGCTTTTTCAGCAAGCAGTCGAGTGGTGGTTTCCGCAATATCGGTCACTTTCACATGCTTTAACGTGACACCGTAGTCACTTTGTAATTTCTTGCCTGCCCACTGTAGGTAACGATTGATCTCTTGGCTTCCGCCCCAAGCGTGAAAGTAGACAGTTTCTCCCTCTGCCTGCTGTTCTATTTGGTTCCAGCTGTCGATGGATGTTGCTTCATCAGCATAAATGGTTGCGCTGTATGCAACGGTTGCCATGATTCCTAACGTACTTACTATATTGTTCATAAACTTTTCCATTTGGTAGTGAACGGGCAAGAGCATTGTATTTTCAAACTCCCTAGGGCGTGTTGACCCTTCGTGGTTAACGAAAGATCAACATGCCCTAATAGTTATTCTATCTGTTTCTGAAATAAATTCTAATTCAACAGTAAATTCAATCAATTACTTGAGAACAAGCAGGGAGTTCTCGGTTGAGTTTTGTTCGATCTGTAATCACCTCGAAAACTCGACAGACTCTAGGCTTTTGCCATCCTAGCAACAGACCGCTGAACCGTTGAATTTATTGCATCTAAATGAGAGATTTTTGAGGTTTATTGGAGGCTGGTACGAAAAGTCGGCGATGAGCGTCAATTTTGAAGAAGTAGTGAGGGCAAGCTGACAATAAAAAAGGAGCCATCAGGCTCCTTTAATCAGTATTTGGTTTCGATGACGGATTAGTTTACCCAGTCACGAATTGTGTACGTTAGCGTGTGTACATCGTTTTTCAGTACTAGCGTATCGTTTGTTAGCGTTACGTCGCTCCACTCGCTTAGAGTAGCAGAAACCGATTGTTCGATTTCCATCGCAGAGCCGTGACACATTTTCATTGTCATGCCCATTTGCTTGATACGGAATTGACCGTCTTTCAGCTCGCCTTGACCGAAGAAGTTGTTACAACCAGCCATGCCGTTTGCAGTCATCTTTTCGCCGATCTCTAGACGAGGAGCTGCTTGGTCTTCGCTTTTCACAATGTCCTTGCCATCAATTTGCGCAAGTTCCCAATTATGGTGCTGTAGATCGGTTGGTGTTACTTGCATCGCGTTGTCACCTGTTGTTGTGCATGCTGCTAGCATCATAGGTAAAGCGGCTACTGCTAGTAATTTTTTTGAACTAAACTTCATATTATAAGGCTCCAAAGGAAAGAACGAAGTTACCGGATAAGTGTAACTTGATGGGTTCAAAGTATAGTTTACAAAACACTATATGTGTCAGTATAAGGTCATAGTTTAGTATGAATTTCATGAGCCAGGCGACAAATTAATCGCTTATTTTTGAGAGAGTAAGCGTAATTTTGAATGTGTAAGGAGGCATGGTGGAGCAGTTAGAGTTTTTCCAAGTTCCGAGCCCTTGCGTTGGGGTTTGTTCAAGCGATGACAAAGGCTATTGCAACGGTTGTATGCGCAAGAGAGAAGAGCGCTTTAATTGGATGTCGATGACACCGTCAGAACAATTGCACGTGATAAAGCTGTGTCGTCAGCGCTATAGAAGAAAAATAATGAATCAAAAAAACTTGATTGGTAAGCAGGTCGATGAAGAGGGAAATACCAGTCCCCAAAGAGATCTTTTTGGCTAAAGAGGAAGTGTTTAGATTTTATTTAACTCCGAAGTAACTATTACTTTACATAATGGTTGGGGTGTAATATTAAAGTAGGTACCTTTGTACCAGAAGGAGTGGTGTCGGTATGAATAAAAAGAACGTAAAAATCAAAAAAGAGCCAGTCAAAGCACTTGACCGAAAACCGATCGGGGCAAAAGATGACCCTGAAGAGACTCCGCGTGATTGGCATTCGATGTCAGAAGAAGAACGAATGGAAATCCTTTCTCACCTCTCAGACATGCCTTTCCAATAACACCACTGGTTCTTCAGAGCCTTTCTTAAAGCTCAGTTTTCAGAAACAAAAATGTGATTAAACAAACATGTGATTCGCTTTCGTTACACCACGATGGTACGTGCAAAATGTATCATCGGCCTCGGTGGTTTTACTGTGAATCTTAATGTTTGTGATCACTTCTACCGCCCCTGCATCGTAGCAAGCTTGTTCTGCTTTTTTAACGATATCGAGTAATTGATTGAGTTCACCTTTCATTGTGGTTTCCATCGCACCAACTTGGAAAGGGACATCGGCTGCTTTCACAACTTCAATGGCTTTATCAACTACTTCGAAGTTGTTGCCTTCTTTAACGCGAGGGATCACTTGGAAGGCAACCATCACTTCTTTTTCTCTTTTTAACTCAGACACTTTCTGCTTACTCAATGATAGGGATTTGTTGTAGATGATAGGTTAATGCGGAGATAAATTCTACAGCGGTTACGCTGCTTTATTTATGACACGAGTGACTGGAGATATCGGACTACTTGCTACCCCAGTGGTCACTTACCCAACCACCTATGTGCTCATCAAAATGACTGCCACTGAACCTCTGGTTGCGTTCAACCGAAGTATCACAATCATCTTTATTATCTATTAGGGTTTGTATGTAGTTTGCCATCGGGTCATTGGAACGTTGACGATCTCGGCGAGTTGCCACTTCCTTAATCAGTTGTAATCGATATGTAGAGCTAGCACGTTTCATTTCAATGACCTCCTGTTGTAGACACTAATAGAAAAATCTAGTTGCTAGATATAGGGGCGTCAACGTGATTTAAGAGTATTTTTTTTGAGCAACCAAGAATCAATACGTTGGCATCATAGTTCACAAAAATGTCATTTAAGTTGGCAACTTTAGGGAAGTTTTTGGGTGTGAATTTGTATTTTGTTGCATATAAAAAGGCCCAGTACAAACTGAGCTTATTATTTTATTTCTGGTTGCTTAGCGCTATTTCTGGTTGCTTAGCGCTATTTCTGGTTACTTAGAGCTATTTGGTTTGCTTTTAAATTGCTTAATGCTCTTCTTTTGGGCTGTTCTTCGATTGGCCATTTTATCTTTAGGTGGACGCTTGCGAGCGGTCGCTTCAGATGCAGGTTTGTCTGTGACTGGGAAGCCTTCCAATGACTGTAGTGGCAGTGCTTTGTTGGTTAAAGTGCGAATGGCGGTCAGGTAGTCAGTTTCACTGTGGCTAACCAGCGAGATTGCACAACCAGTACTTCCTGCTCTCGCCGTTCTTCCAACGCGGTGCACATAAGTCGCTGAATGAGGTGGTAACTCAAAGTTAATCACAATAGGTAGTTGATCAATATGGATGCCTCGAGCCATCACATCAGTCGCGATAAGCACACGAGTCTCGCCATTTTTGAAACTTTCTAATGCTTGCTCTCGTTCTTCTTGGCTCTTATTTCCATGTAACGCACTCACACTGATTTTGGCTTTATTCAATCGTTTGGTTAATGTATCGGCATTGTCTTTTGCGCCAATAAATACCAATACTTGCGGCCATGTGTGTTGATTGAGTAGTGCGATGAGCGCTTGAGCTTTACTGCCTTTGTTTACTAAATACAGGGTTTCTTCAATAGTCGCGACCACGCTGTTTTCTTGATGTGTCGTGACTTTTACTGGATTTAAAAGAAGCTCTTCAGCTTGCCCTACTAATTCGGGCGGAAGTGTCGCAGAGAACAACAGTGACTGACGTTTACTTGGTAGTGCTGCAGTAATCGCTTGAATATCTGGCCAAAATCCCATGTCGATCAGGCGGTCGGCTTCATCAAGAACCAATGATGAACACCGAGCTATATCCAGTTCATCACTTTTGATTAAAGCAAGTAGGCGGCCCGGTGTGGCGA
The DNA here is from genome assembly GCF_041469125.1 of Vibrio sp. 10N.286.51.E5. Classification (NCBI taxonomy): domain Bacteria; kingdom Pseudomonadati; phylum Pseudomonadota; class Gammaproteobacteria; order Vibrionales; family Vibrionaceae; genus Vibrio; species Vibrio sp. 10N.286.51.E5. The sequence continues at coordinate 119,121 of NZ_JBFRJZ010000029.1, forward strand.
TGGCTAATTGTGGTTTAGTCGATAATTGTTGCTGTTGATCATCAGTATTTACGCCGCCCGTTAGCGTTACCAATTTGATATTGAGCGTTGTCGCGATCGGTTCTAAAGATTTGGTCACTTGAGATGCAAGTTCACGGGTTGGAACAATGATCAGTGCTTGCAGTTCATTCACATCTTGGTTGATGTTATTCAGTAAAGGTAAGCCGAACGCCAACGTTTTTCCGCTACCCGTTTGAGCCAACGCAAGTACGTCTTTACCCGCAATAATTGATGGAATTACCGCTTGTTGTATCTCAGTCGGTTTGTCGAATTGAGAAGGGATCGCTGTGACGGTTTTTGCGTTAAGGGTGAGGTTATCAAATGACATAAATGAACCAAGTATCAAAATGGAGGTGGAGTCTAACAGGGCTATAAATGTTAGAGAATGAGTTTTGCTGCGTTACAGGATAAACGGGTGAATTATACACGTTAAATTTAAGCGTTATCCATACAACTGAACTAAGGCAAGCGAGCTAAGCTAATTAAACGTTGGGCATATTGTAATGGTATTGAATGGACGTACAATACCCGCCCTAAAACGATCAAGTATGATTAGGAAGCTTTAAGGAAATGAGAGCGAAATGAGTTGGGAAAGTATCTGGCTGTTTATTATCATCGTGTTTTTTATTGCCATTATTCCAGGTCCAAATGCTCTGTTGGTATTGAGCACGGCTCTAACCCAAAGAAAGCTGTTTGCGTTTATTAACGTGTTGGGTGTGTCATGCGGGTTCTTTTTTCATGCGTTTGTTTCTGCGAATGGCATGAGCTTACTGTTATCTCAGACCCCAATGGCGTTTGAAGGTCTTAAGTGGACTTAATCTGGCTTGGTTGTAATCACTTTCGAGCGGCATTGCGCGCTCAAGAGGGCGTGTTCTCTGTGGTCAGTGCATCGGGAAGTAAGCTTTATAAGCAATTTTTCAAAGGGCTTCTCACTAATCTACTGAATCCTAAAATTGTCCTGTTTTATCTTTCTATATTCCCTCAATTTGTTTCAACAGATGCGATTGTGACAGACAGTTTGATACTTGGTGCAATTCAAGCGTCAGTGGTGTCGATGTGGTTCTTAGTTGTGATCTTAATGGCGGATACCTTTAAGCGCTTGTATGGATAATAAGCACTCCAATCGGGTAATGTGAGACCCAGGCTTTAGCTGCAACTAAAGCTTTCTATGTAGTAGTTCGTTTAAACGCTGGCTCCTCTATCGAGAGACCGATAACAAACATGAACGCTACATAGGACTTCAAGCATAAACCTCGAATAGTCGACTGGGTCTCGAACCCGCATTACGCAAGCATGAGTTAGCTTATTATGAATACCAAAATCAATCAAAGCATCAACGTTGGAGTTGATACCGGCAAAACACAATTAGACATCCACATCAGGCCACTAGACCTATTTTTCTCAGTAGAGAACAATGATAAAGGCATCAAAAAAGCACTCAAAACGATTAAGAGTCACAGTCCTGAACGAATCGTTATTGAAGCAACAGGCCGATTAGAAATGCCTTTTGTTCTTGCATGTGCAGAGGCTCAATTACCTATTGTCAGAGCAAACCCTGTCCACATAAAACGGTTCGCTGGTGCTATTGGCCGCAGAGCCAAAAATGATCGTTTAGATGCAGAATTGATTGCTCACTATGGAGAAGCAATCAAACCAGCTCTTACTGTCATAAAGCCAAAAAACATACGCCTAATGAGTGACTTAGTCATTCGCCGAAACCAGTTGTTATCCATGCAAACCATGGAAAAGAACCGAATCCAGATACTTCCCGCTTCTCTCCATCCGACTATCAAACCGATGCTAACCACGATAAAAAATCAAATCACCAAGTTAGAAGAAAAGCTCGTTAAACTCATTGAAGATAGCCCTGAATATCAGGCTAAAAACACAATATTGCAGAGCGTCCCTGGAATAGGAAACATTGCCGCTGCATCAATAATTAGCAACGTACCAGAACTTGGCTACATCACAAATAAACAAGCGGCATCACTAATTGGTGTCGCTCCAATAACACGCGAAAGTGGGCGCTACAAAGGTAAGCGCGTGATCCAAGGCGGTCGAGCGCAAGTACGCACAGTGTTATATATGGCAATGATGTCAGCCATGCAATGTAACCCCGTATTCAAAGCAACTTATGCTCGACTTGTAGCTGCCGGAAAGCCTAAGAAAGTCGCAATAATCGCGTGTGTTCGAAAGATGGTTGTGACTCTTAACTCTATGCTGAGAGATGGCGCCATGTGGGATGAAAACACTGCCAAAAATTAATCATTGACGCCATAGTCGTTTGTTAGTTCAAAAGCGCACCTCGCAAATGATGAACATTGTGTGTGGGATTCTATTCGTGGGCTTCAGCATTCAGTTGGCATTGTTTCAGCTTTAGGGTGCGATGCGAAGAATTGGGTTTTTAGCTATTGGTTCAGTTCATTTCCGGCTTAGTTCTCGTTTCCATCTTAGTTTTCATTTCCGATTCAGTTCTCATTTTTTACTGAATGCTAAGCAATCAGTGTTTCTCTGTATAAATCTCTAAAGCATTAGCTCGGGAAGTCGATATAATTATTAGCTATCAATTTGGTGAATGTGTTTATTTGAGACCAATTGAAGCTACAGCCTATTGCTTGACCGAAATAACAGAGACAGGGAGTCACCAATGCGTGAAGATTCATTCACCCAGAAACGCAAATATTACCGCTTAAAGTACCCTCAAAAGGCTCGTCCGGTGATGCGAATTAAGGATGAGCTTTTTCATGTCAGCGAAGTTTCTGAAAAGGGTGTACGCCTGATGATGCGTAACATCATTCCGGTTTATCGTGGCTTTTCAATGGCCGGCACCTTGAGGTTGCATGACAACAACAGTATCGATATTAGCGGTGCTGTATTGCGACAAGAAGGTGACGAAGTGATCGTTCAGTTATCACAAGGCCCAAGCTTCAAAGATATGGTGTCTGAACAACGCCACATTAGGCAAAGATACCCAGTGTTTTTTGCTAGCCTCAGAGTGGCATAGAAAGCTTTTAAAGTTAGATTCACTCATCCAAGCCGATATTAAAAAACCAGCACTTTCACAAGTGCTGGGCTTTGTTCTATCTATAGCCCAGATTCTTATAAACCAAAGGCGATACAGGTAAAGCTAATGAGCTTAGTTCGCCTTATAGCTCGTCTACTGTAGCCCAAACTGCGGCTAGCATATCGTGACCAAACGCGACACTTCGTTCTGGAGACCAGCCGTAAAGTTCGTCAGCGTGACTGATGTGATCTTTAAATGGCATCTCGACGGTGTAAGCCAAACACTTGAATTGCTCACCAATCCAGTTTGTGCCAACTGTCATGTTTGCTTTGCCTGGTTCGTCTTTATCGTAACCAAATTCATCTTGGAACTCTGGCGTGATAGTGAGCAGTGCTTGCTTGAAGTGGCTCTCTAGCTTCGCGATGCGCTCGTTGTAAGAAGGTGTGCCTTCGCTACCTGCTACAAAGTTATATGGAATCGCTTCGTCGCCGTGAATATCTAGACACAGGTCAACGCCCGTTTCCAGCATACGCTCGCGAACAAGGAATACCTCTGGGCTGCGTTCCATAGAAGGTGATTGCCATTCGCGGTTCAGGTTTACGCCAATCGCGTTAGTACGCAGGTGACCGCGGATGCTGCCATCTGGATTCATGTTTGGTACAACTCTGAACACAACGCTGTCTAGAAGAGAGCGACCAACCGTATCTGTTTCATCAAGTAGGCGTTGTAGCAGGCCTTCGATCAGCCATTCAGCCATCGTCTCGCCAGGGTGTTGGCGACCAATAACCCAGATGTTTTTCTTCTCTTCACTTGGCTCGCCGATGGTTAGCAAAGTGATGTCGTTGTTGTCTAGCGTCTGACCTAGAGTTTCAAGCTTACAAGCAGGGTGCGTTTGAGCATTGTGCAGAAGATCTTGGTGACGATCGTATGAGTACGGCGCGAAGTACGCGAAGTACATTGAATCGTGTTCAGGGATGATATCGAAGCTTAATGTATCGCCATCGAACTGAGATGGGATACGGAACCACTCTTCACGGTCATACGATGCAACTACATCGTAATCTTTCCAGCCTTCAGGGTAGGCAGATGTTGCCAATTGACCGATTTCAAAGTGGTGAGATTGTTGAGCTTCACTTTCTAAGCGGAAGTGAAACCACTGAGAGATTTCAGTTTGGTAGTCTGCTGGGATCGTCAGTTGAATGTTTTGTGGTGAATCTGCAGAAACGACGTGAATGTTGCCGCTTTCGAAATTGCTGAAAATTTTCATTGTAGTTTTTATCTCGTAGTTGAGTTGCCGTAAGACTAGCACACTTTTTTTCGAGCAAACCACTAACTAAATCGTAATGAGATGTTATTTCAACTATCTACTTTTTAGTTCTCTACTTTGAGCAGTACTTCCTATCTATCGACGCTGACAAGTTGTACACCCACGACAGGCTGAACGTGTGTGGCGATCTAACTTGCTGCGTTGAACCTTACAATAAGCGTTTTTCAGCGCTCTTCTTCCTGAGAACCAATCATCGGGTTTTGACAGGATCAGATAACCATTAAAGCGTTTCATAAGCTCGACTCTATTTTGGTTGATGAACTTGCTATCAAACCCAATTTCGAAGTAATCAAGCGCTTGTTCAATCGAGGTGAAACTCGCCATTTTTTGTTGGAATTCTGTTTGGTTCATTGAGTGAGGAGTTTATGAAAAATAGATAGCCAATATTGTAATAGATTTACAATTTACTTCTTTGACTTAGAAAGCCGTTTTGTCTCGTTGATGTTGGATTAATCAATAATGAATATTTAACCGCTGCCTCTTATTTGGTGGGTGATTGTATCTGGTGGGGAATAATTTCGTGAAGTGACCTTGGGTTCTCATAAAGGTTCAATTTTTGTTCCTCAGAATGCGATTTATGATCCAAATCAAACCGATCTACCCCTAAAGTACTATTCTGATCTTAATTGTAACCAATTGTTGAAGATGATTAAGAATTATGACAATAAAAAAACGTTATATCGCACTAATAGCGGCGGTTGGTATAGGTATTGGCTGGTTAACCTTAGGGGGAACTGCAGCCGTTATGCACTATACATCGAGCACTGAGTTTTGTGTTTCTTGCCACACAATGGAAGCACCCCACAAAGAATACCAAGGTTCTGTACACTTCAGTAACGCAAAAGGCATTCGAGCTGAATGTGCCGATTGCCACATTCCAACTGATCCGATTGACTACGTGATCACCAAAGTAAGAGCGTCCAAAGACATCTACCACGAATTTATTTCAGGTAAGATAGACACGCCTGAGAAATATGAAGCACACCGTGAAGAGATGGCTGAGACAGTTTGGGCTCAATTCCGCGAGAATGACTCAGCGACTTGTCGCTCTTGTCACGAATTCGATGCAATGGAAGAGTTCGAGCAATCTCGTGATGCAGCAAAAATGCATGCTTATGGTCGTGAAAATAACCAAACGTGTATCGATTGTCACAAAGGCGTTGCACATTTTGCTCCTGAAGCTCAGCTAGATAGCAAAGCGTTCGATACCCTGATCGCATTTACGAAAAACACGCCAGCAGATGCGAAAGTGGTTTACCCAGTAACCGATATCGCAATGGGTGACTTCGGCAGTGTAAACCCAACAGCAGAACTGCAAGTGGTTAAGGCCGAAGGCGACAACCGTACTGTGACTTTGAATGCATTCCAAATGAAAGGTGCAGAGCAAGTGCTTTACTTCGGTGAAGGCCAACGTGCAATCGTTGCGACATTGACAGACAAAGGTCAAGAAGCACTGACTACTGGTGACTATAAAGCAGATGCTTATGGTAACGAGTGGCGTTCAGTTGCGCTAACGGGTGATATCACTTCTCCAGTTGTCGATAAACTAGACCCAATCTGGTCTTACGCAGAAGAGTTGGACAACGTTTACTGTGCAACGTGTCACGCGAAAATTCCTTCAAACCACTTCACTGTGAATGCTTGGGGGCCTGTTGCGAAAAGTATGGGCGACCGTACAGACATTTCTGAGCAAAACCTTGAGCTGCTGACTAAGTACTTCCAAAACCACGCGAAAGACGTTGTTGGTCACTAAAGAGAATTAGAAGGATAAAATTATGACTAATATGACACGTCGTGGATTTATGAAAGGCACAGGTATTACAGCTGGTGCGTTGGCATTCACATCTTTGACGCCGATGAGCGCAATTGCTTCGGACAAACGTGGTTCTGGTGTTCTAACATCAGGTCGTATGGGACCAATGCTGTGTGAAGTGAAAGATGGCAAGTTAGTGTCGACGACGAATGCACTGGCACAAACGGTTCCAAATAGCCTGCAGACCACAGGCCCTGATCAAGTACACACCAAAGCGCGTGTTAAGTACCCTATGGTTCGTAAAGGCTACTTGGCTAACCCATCTGCACCTGAAGGTGTACGTGGTAGTGATGAATTTGTTCGTATCTCTTGGGATGAAGTGTACAAATTGATTCACCAACAACACTCACGTATTCGTCAAGAGCACGGTGCGGAATCTGTATTCGCAGGCTCTTATGGCTGGCGTTCAAGTGGTGTTCTGCACAAAGCGCAAACGCTTCTACAACGTTACATGAGCATGGCTGGTGGTTACTCTGGTCACTTAGGTGATTACTCAACAGGTGCTGCGCAAGTTATCATGCCGCACGTTGTGGGTTCGATTGAGGTGTATGAACAGCAGACGACTTACCCAGTTATCCTTGAGCACAGTGATGTGGTGGTACTTTGGGGCCTAAACCCAATTAACACCTTGAAGATCGCTTGGAGCTCAACCGACTGTGCAGGTCTTGAGTTCTTCCACCAGTTGAAGAAGTCGGGCAAGACAGTGATTGCGATTGACCCAATGCGCTCTGAGACTATCGAGTTTTTTGGTGACAACGCAGAGTGGATTGCTCCTCACCCAATGACTGACGTAGCCATGATGATGGGTATCGCACACACGTTAGTGAAACAGGGCAAGCACGATAAAGAATTCTTGGGTAAATACACAACAGGTTACGACGTATTCGAAGCTTACTTGATGGGTAAGGAAGACGGCGTAGAAAAATCTGCTGAGTGGGCGTCTGAGATCTGTGGTGTGCCAGTGAAGCAGCTTGAGCTACTTGCGGATATCTTCAGTAAGAACCGTACTATGCTGATGTCTGGCTGGGGTATGCAGCGTCAACAATACGGTGAACAACGTCACTGGATGTTGGTTACGCTAGCGACAATGCTAGGTCAAGTTGGCTTGCCTGGTGGTGGTTTCGGTCTTTCTTACCACTACTCAAACGGTGGTAACCCTGCTCGTGATGCAGGCGTACTTCCTGCGATTTCAGCGTCACTTGGCGGTGGTTCTTCGGCGGGTAACGATTGGGCTGTTTCAGGATCTGTGAACGCATTCCCTGTAGCGCGTATTGTTGAAGCGCTAGAAAACCCGGGTTCAAGCTACCATCACAATGGTCACAACCTAACGTTCCCAGAGATCAAAATGATCTGGTGGGCAGGCGGTGCGAACTTTACTCACCACCAAGATACCAACCGCTTGATCAAAGCTTGGCAAAAGCCTGAGCTGATTGTTATCTCAGAACCTTACTGGACAGCAGCAGCTAAGCACGCGGATATTGTTCTGCCAATTACTACATCGTTTGAACGTAATGATATGACGATGACGGGTGACTACAGTAACCAACACTTAGTGCCAATGAAGAAAGTGGTTGAGCCACAAGGTGAAGCTCGTAACGATTTCGATGTATTTGCGGACATGTCTGAGTTACTTGCTCCGGGTGGTCGTGATGTGTACACCGAAGGCAAGACCGAGATGGAATGGCTGTATGGTTTTTACAAAACCGCACAGCAAGGTGGTCGTGGTCAGCGTATCGTAATGCCTAACTTCAGCAAGTTCTGGGAAGATAATCAGTTGATCGAGATGAAGTGGAACGAGAAGAACGCACAGTTTGTTCGTTACGCTGATTTTCGTGAGAACCCAATCATGAACCCACTAGGTACACCAAGTGGCAAGTTCGAGATATTCTCAAGAACCATTGAAGGTTACCAACTAGATGATTGCCCTGCACACCCAACTTGGTTAGAACCAACAGAGTACACAGGCAACGCTAAAGATGGCGAACTGCAACTGATGACAGCGCACGCCGCGCACCGTCTGCATAGCCAGTTCAACTACGCGAAGATCCGCGAAGAGTATGCGATTGCAGACCGTGAGCCGATTTCAATTCACCCTGAAGATGCGAAAGCTCGAGGCATTAAAACGGGTGACTTGGTTCGTGCACATAATGGTCGTGGACAAGTATTGGTGGGTGCATTAGTGACGGATGGCATCAAACAAGGCTCTGTATGTATCCATGAAGGCGGTTGGCCTGATTTAGATAAAGACACAGGTCTATGTAAAAACGGTGGCTGTAACGTGCTTACGTTGGATATCCCGACTTCTCGTTTGGCGAATGGCTGTGCTGCAAACTCTGCGCTTGTGAAGATTGAAAAATACACAGGTCCAGTATTAGAACTCACGGCATTTGATCCACCTAAAAACGGCTAATCTTTAACAAGTAATAGCTAACTGAATGAAGCCAGCCTAATCGCTGGCTTTTTTTGATCCTTTTCTTGCGACGAAGACTATTACTCAGTGTCGGCTAGACAATCCATAATAATCAATGACATCTAAGCGAGAAATAAACTCATGAATCGAATCAATCCAAAGAAACTACTTCGCAGTAAATGGACGGCCGTTAGCCCTGTAAAGAAAGAAAAACACTTTATGGTCACAGAGGTAGAGTTTGAAGAAGGGGAGGTTATTCGTTGTTTGATAGAAGCGGTGATGACCAAACGAGAGGAAGACATCAACTGGCGGGATCTCACCGACAAGGATCATTGGCTTCCCGGTTGGAAATAAGGATAGGAAGCAGGGAGCAGTCGGTCACCTCTACTTATTTCTAATTACCCGCTGCTGCACGCCCTTGCCAGTATTTAAGGCCTTCTAAGACACCCTCAGCATGTGTTGCTCTACTCGTGTATACGTTGTCTCTATCCGATAGGTGAGCAACCTCTGGGTAATGGTTAGCAACCAGTATCGAGTTTACGCCTTCAATGGTGAGCATTGAGGTGTCGTTAGCTGAGTCACCTGCGACGCACACTTCTGCAACGCTCAAATCGTGTTGTTCGAGTAGGTGGTGAATCGCAGTCGCCTTGTTAACGCCTTTTGGTGTGATATCTAAGTACCAATCATGAGAGTAAGTAAGGTGAACATCTAATCCGTGCATCTCCAAGCTAGATTCAATCAGTTCGTGTTGAGGCTCTGAAAGCTTTCCTTCAAAGGTGATCTTGTAATCGCCTTGATGGTTTTCTATGCGATCACCCATAAAATCAAGGGGGGCGAGAGCCGTCTCTACCCTTGATTTGTTCCAAGAAGCTTCCAGTTGGTTATGCCAAACATGGTCTGGTTTTTGGGAATGAACATGATGAATTTTGGTGCCCACATCGCTAATAATACTGTGTGGCTTCGGGTAGTTATCCGATTCTAAACCCATTCGAATCGAAGGTAATGTTCTTCCTGTCGCGATGATAAAGCGAATATCAGGTTGTTCTGTGAGGTAATCAAATAGCTGGTTAACACCGTGAGATGAGCCTCCATCAAGCGTACCGTCAAAGTCACACACCAACATTTTTATCATTCGAATTCCTTGTCTTTTTCTCTATTTCGTCACGGGAAAATGCTTATTTCTTTTATAAAGAATGGCTCAGCAATGAGCACTCTACAAGTTGAAGTTCAGCTTAGATAATCACCAATTGACAGTTTGCAGCAAGTATCACAGTTGGTGTGACGTATTAAAATTCTTGGTTGAAAAGGTTGATTTCAACTCGCTGACTTTAGCCGGTTGACCTTTGGTTTTTAGGTAGAGATTGAGAGTTGATCTTATATTTTTTATCGAGCGAACTTTCGCCTCGGAAACATCATGAAAGCTTAATAAATAGTTCGTATTCGAATTGTTTGTGCACGAACTAATTGTGGCTTTTGTTGGTTCATTCAGCCTATTAATTACTCTAATGTAAAATTAATATTCAATAATCTACGACTACGTAATACATAATATTGGCCGTACGCTTATCTAATTTATCCCTTTTATTATCAGTGTCTTGCTTTGTTTTTGCTTATTTTTTGGTCTTGTTGTTGCTGGTCTGGTTTCGGTCTATTTCCTTGTTTTACCGAACGAAGCTCCTTGATTTACATGTGTTAATTACTTAGAGTGCTAATTGTTTTTCGGGTTTAAATAACCATTTTTAAGTTTAAATAACTGAGAAAGGATTAGATTACATGGATCCCATACTGGAAGTTAAGGGACTGTACAAGGTGTTTGGTGAAGACACCGATCGTGCTTTTACAATGATTAATGAAGGCGCGAATAAAGATAAAGTTTTCGAAGAGACAGGACTAACGATCGGCGTTAACGATGTTTCTCTTAGTATTCAAAAAGGCGAGATTTTCGTCATAATGGGACTGTCAGGATCTGGCAAATCAACCCTAGTACGCCTTCTTAACCGCTTGATCGAACCTACCAAAGGCAATGTGCTTCTTCGAGGCAAAGACATTGCCCACATCTCAGAAGATGAACTCCGCGAAGTTCGCCGCAACAACATCTCCATGGTTTTCCAAAATTTCGCTTTGATGCCGCATATGACGGTTATCGAGAATGCCGCGTTTGGTCTAGAGCTTGCGGGTGTTGAAGTTGAACAACGAAAGCAATCAGCACTTGAAGCACTTGAGCGTGTTGGCCTTGGCGCATATTCAGAATCTTACCCAGATGAGTTGTCTGGTGGTATGAAGCAGCGTGTTGGTTTGGCTCGTGCACTAGCATGTGACCCAGATATCTTGTTGATGGACGAAGCGTTCTCGGCGCTCGATCCTTTGATTCGTACTGAAATGCAAGATGAGCTTATTCGCCTTCAAAATGACGATAAACGAACCATTGTTTTTATCTCGCATGATTTGGATGAAGCGATGCGTATCGGTGACCGAATTGCGATTATGCAAAATGGCGAAGTGGTTCAAGTCGGTACTCCAGACGATATTCTTAGTAACCCAGCGAATGATTATGTCGAAGCTTTCTTCCGTGGTGTGAACGTAGCAAGCGTACTTACTGTGAAAGACATTGCGCGTAAGAAGCCAGCTGCGGTATTTAAAAAATCAGAACACGATGGCCCAGCGTCTGCTCTACAAATTTTGATGGATAACGACCGCGAGTACGGCATCGTAGTTGAGAAGAGCAGCCGTTACTCCGGCATTGTCTCTATCGACTCGCTTCGTAAAGCCCACAAAGAGAACAAATCACTCATCAGCGCACAGCTCGATGATGGACTAACGCTGAACCCTGATTTACCAATCAATGATGTGCTTGGCCTAGTTGGTGGTGTGCCTTACTCAGTGCCTGTTGTGGATGAGCAAGGTAATTACTTTGGCGTGGTGACTAAGTCACGACTGTTACAAACATTGGATAAGGGGTAGATCATGTCGTCTGAACAAACAAATAATGACCCATGGTCTCAATCGGCTCCTCCAGCTCAACCTGCAAGTGATCCTTGGGGTCAATCCGCTGATACCTCACCGTCAGCGGATTGGTTAAGCAGCGAAACCGTTGAAACGACACCTTTTGATCCACTTAACCCTTTTGCAGAGGCTGTGCTGCCTGTTGACACTTGGGTTGAGTCTGGACTGAATTGGTTAGTTGAGCACGGACGCCCATTATTCCAGGCAATCCGTGTGCCTATCGATTTTATCCTAAGTTCATTTGAAACGGCGTTGGTGTCTACGCCAGCACCATTCATGTTGATCATCTTGTTTCTAGTGGCATGGCAGTTTTCAAACTTGAAGCTTGGCGTTGCAACGGCCGTATCTTTGACTTTCATTGGCTTGATTGGCGCTTGGTCTGAAGCAATGACCACATTGTCACTGGTCATGACATCCGTATTCTTCTGCCTATTGATTGGCTTACCCATGGGGATATGGCTCGCTCGAAGTAACACGGCGGCTAAATTCGTGCGCCCAATTTTGGATGCTATGCAAACCACACCAGCCTTCGTTTATTTAGTACCGATCGTCATGTTGTTTGGTATCGGTAACGTTCCGGGTGTCGTGGTGACCATCATATTCGCACTTCCTCCTGTTGTTCGTTTGACCATCTTGGGTATTCAGCAAGTTCCGGAAGAATTGATCGAAGCGGGTCACTCATTCGGTGCAAGCAAAAAGCAGATGCTTTACCGAATTCAACTGCCACTTGCATTACCAACTATCATGGCGGGCGTGAACCAAACACTGATGTTGTCGTTATCGATGGTGGTTATCGCATCAATGATTGCGGTAGGTGGTTTAGGTCAAATGGTACTGAGAGGTATTGGCCGTTTGGATATGGGACTGGCCGCTGTTGGTGGTTTAGGCATCGTTATCTTAGCCATCTTATTAGACAGAATCACCCAAGTACTGGGTGTCAATGCTGGTAATACAAAATTACGCTGGTATCGCATGGGACCTGTTTCCCTTGTACTGAATGTACTTAATCGCGGTAACAAATCAGAACTTCAATTAAGGAAAAACACCAATGAATAATTCATGGAAGAGTAAACTCGCAGTAAGCATCGTTTCTACATTAGCGGTATCGACTAACGTGTGGGCAGCAAGCCTACCGGGTGATGGCGTATCAGTTCAGCCTGTTCAATCGTCTGTAGCGGAAGAGACATTCCAAACATTGATCGTTAACCGTGCTCTAGAAGAACTGGGTTATGACGTGAAATCAACTCAAGAAGTGGACTACAACGTAGGCTACACCTCGATTGCAAAGGGTGACGCAACGTTCCTAACGGTAGGTTGGTTCCCGCTTCATGCTGATAAATACACAATGGCAGGTGGTGATGAGAAATTCTACCGTGAAGGCCAATATGTAAGCGGCGCTGCTCAAGGTTACCTAATTGATAAGAAAACGGCTGAAAAGTACAACATCACCAACATTGGTCAATTAACTGATCCAAAAATCGCGAAGCTGTTTGATGCGGACGGTGATGGCAAAGCAGACCTAACAGGCTGTAACCCAGGTTGGGGTTGTGAGATGGTGATTGAACACCAACTTTCAGCGTTCAAACTGGACGATACGGTAACTCACAACCAAGGTAACTACGCTGCAATCATTGCAGATACAATTTCTCGTTACCAAAAGGGTGAATCAATCCTTTACTACACGTGGACACCTTACTGGGTAAGTGGCGTATTGGTGCCTAACGAAGATGTAGTTTGGTTAGAAGTTCCTTTCTCAGCACTTCCTGGCGAGCGTTCGAACGTGGATACGACGCTATCTAACGGCAAAAACTACGGCTTCGAAATGAACTCAATGCGCATTATTGCGAATAAAGAGTTTGCTAAGAACAACCCATCAGCAGCGAAGCTTTTTGAAATCATCAAACTTAACATCAATGATGTAAGCGCTCAGAACATGATGATGAGTAAAGGTAAGAACAGCTCTGCTGATATCGAAGCGCACGTAAACGGTTGGATCAAAGCGAACCAAAGCACGTTCGATGGTTGGATTACAGAAGCGAAGAAAGCAGCACTGTAACTTTGACTTGTATTTGTTCTGTCTTACCAGACACTTTGATTTGAAATGATGAGCGTGTTGAGTGATTGTGTAGAGTCACTCAATCACCTTCAAACCAAGTGAAAGGGCGACAAGAGTGAACATTATAAAGCCAGCAGTCCATTTGGATTGCTGGCTTTTTGTTTTCTGTTTCTATTTTTGAGCTTCTAGCTGTTAATTACAGCTCTAGCGTTCGCCTTGAACTTCGAAGTTGTCGCTGACTAAGCGAGCGCAGCCATCGGCTTCAAGTGCCCAGTGTTCATGATGTACAACGCCAAACGCTTTGTTCATTGTCCAACTCGCGGTAAGAATGTAACCGCCGTCTGGGTGCTCTTCCCATTTTACATCGGTGTAATCAACGTCTTTGAAACCTTGGTCGATGATGTTTTGCCAAAATGCTTGAATCGCTTCATGACCTTCAAAAGTACCAAATGGACGCGCTTCCATTACACAGCTTTTAGTATATTGATCGGCACAACCTTTCGCATCTTGGTTGTTGAAAGCCTTTTGCCACGCGTTAATGCCTTGCTTACATGCTTCTAAAATTTGGTTGTCTAACATTGTCTTTCTCCATAACAGTCTTGTTTCGAGCACTGTCTTTTTTATTTGGTATTTCGATAAGTTGAATTGAGTTTAGTCTTGGAAATTGATTTGAAAAACAGAGATAATAGAAAATACTGTTTGTAAAAAGAGAACAATAAGATGAGTAAGCTAAAGCAGATGTCGATTTTCGCTCATATCGTAGATCAGGGTTCAGTCTCGGCTGCGGCTGAAAAGTTAGAGTTGTCTAAATCTGTCGTCAGTCAACATCTCAAAATTCTAGAACAAGAGTTAGGCGCCTCTCTCCTTAAACGCACAACACGAAGACAAACTTTGACAAGCATGGGTGAGCGCTTTTATTTGAGTTGCAAAGACATCAATGTGATCGCTGAATCGGCTTGGGATATGGCAAAAGCCGAGCTAGAAGAGCCACAAGGCCGGATTCGTATCACAGCTCCGAATGCCTTGATGGATTTATTGGTAGCGCCTGTTATTGCCGATCTGATGAAACAATATCCGAAGTTAAAGCCAGAACTGATAAGCGACGATCAGCATTTAGACTTCATGGAGCACGATATTGATCTCGCGGTACGAGTGGGCAGTTCTCGTGACAGTAACTTAAAGCAAAAGCGTTTAGGTGAGTTTAAAGATGTGTTATGTGGCGTTGAAAGCATGCGTAAACGTGAGCTTGAATCGATTCCTTACATTGCAAACTCTTGGCAGGGAAAGCAGGTGACTCATCATTTTAGTTCTCAAACTGAGCAGGACTTTGTCTACCAACAGCAAGCTAGTTGCGTCACCAATTCGTTCCACAGTTGCCTTGCACTGATTAAATCAGGTGTTGGTATCGGTGTGATTCCAGATTTCTGCATTCCTCAGTTATTTGGTGATGTTGTCGACGTGCTGCCAAGCTTTGAATTACCCACCAACACGGTTTATGCGCTAAACCCATTTGCTTCAAATACGCCTATCGCCATCAAGCTGTGTATCCAAGCGTTGGAAGAAAAGCTTAAGCAGAATTTAGTATAAGCTTTCTATCGTTGGTAAAATCCGGTGCTTAACCATATTCATAGACAGGATCTTAA